>DATDDC010000780.1:0-7835 GCA_036523995.1 Anaeromyxobacter sp. | reverse complement strand
GCCCGCTCCGGGCCTCTCGCAGGAGCTTCGCGCCGCCATGGGCGCGGCGGCCGTCGCCGCGGCGAGGGCGGTCGGCTACGTGGGGGCGGGCACCGTCGAGTTCCTCCTCGACCGGAGCGGCGCGTTCTCGTTCATGGAGATGAACACGCGCCTGCAGGTGGAGCACCCGGTGACCGAGATGATCACCGGGCTCGACCTCGTCGAGTGGCAGCTCCGCGTCGCCGCGGGCGAGCCGCTTCCGCTCCCGCAGGAGCGGATCCGCGCGAGCGGTCACGCCATCGAGGCGCGCATCTACGCGGAGGACCCGGAGAAGGGCTTCTTGCCGTCGACCGGGCGGCTCGTGCACGTCGCCTTCCCCGAGCCGTCGCGCCACGTGCGCCTCGAGACGGGCGTGGAGCAGGGCGACGAGATCACCCCGTACTACGACGCGATGATCGCGAAGCTCGTCGTGTGGGACGAGGATCGCGAGCGGGCCCTGGCCGGCCTGCGCGCCGCGCTCGCCGACGTGCGCATCGTGGGCGTGGCGACGAACGTCGACTTCCTGGGGCGGCTCGCGACCTCGCCCGCCTTCGCGAGCGCCGACCTCGACACCGCCCTCATCGAGCGCGAGGGGGAGCGGCTCTTCCCGCCGCGCCGCGAGGCGCCGGGCGAGGTCTTTCTCCTCGCCGCCCTGGCGGAGCTCCTGCGCGAGCGTCGCTCCCCGGCTCGGGCGCGCGCTCCCTGGGACGCGCGCGACGGCTGGCGGCTCGGCTCCCGCGCCACGCGGACGCTCACCTTCCGGCTCGGCGAGGCCGAGCGGGAGGTTTCCGTCGAGTACGCGGACGCCGGCTACGTCCTCTCGCTCGGCGGCGGGACCGTGTTCGCCGACGGGTCGCTCGAGGAGGACGGCACGCTCCGCGCCCGCCTCGGCGATCGCGGCCTGCGCGCGACCGTCATCGCGGCGGGCGAGCGGCGCCACGTCCTCTTCGAGGGGAGCTCGCACGCGCTCGTCCGCGAGGAGGCGGCGCACCGCGCCCCGGCCGAGGACGAGCATCACCGCCGCCTGGCCGCGCCCATGCCCGGCAAGGTCATCGCGCTCCTCGCCGAGCCGGGCCGCGCCGTGGCGAAGGGGGCCGCGCTGCTCGTGCTCGAGGCGATGAAGATGGAGCACACGCTGCGGGCGCCGAGCGACGGGCTCGTGAAGGCCTTCCACTACGGACCGGGCGATCAGGTCATCGAGGGCGCGATGCTCGTGGAGTTCGAGGCCGGCCCGGCCGCGGGGTGAGCGCTCGCCGCGCGGGCACGGCGGGCATGGCACGCGCCCGCCCTCCGCGCTATCTGAAGCGTCGCCGGCCGGCCGCCCTCGCCGCGGCGGGCCGGCGGAGAGTCCCGCCATGGCGCATCGCCTGAAGCTCGTCTCGTTCGATCTGTGCCCGTACGTGGAGCGGAGCCGCATCGTGCTCCTCGAGAAGGACGTCCCGCACGAGGTCGAGTTCATCGACCTCGACCACAAGCCGGCCTGGTTCCTCGCCATCTCGCCCATGGGGCGGGTCCCCGTCCTGCTCGTCGACGACCGGCCCATCTTCGAGTCGATGATCATCAACGAGCTTCTGGACGAGCTCCACCCCCGGCCCACGCTCCTGCCGGGCGATCCGCTCGCCCGGGCCGAGGCGCGCTCCTGGATCGTGTTCGCGAACGACGTGCTCTTCGCGGCGACCCTGCCGGCCATGACCGCGCTCGCGGGCGGATTCACGGGCGACGCGCTCACCCGGCCGCTCGGCGCGATCCGCGACGGCTTCGCCAAGCTCGAGCCGCAGGTGGCGCGCGCCGGCGGGCCGTACTTCCAGGGGAAGGCGTTCACGCTCGTCGACGCGGCCTACGCGCCGTTCTTCCGGCGCTGGCGCGAGGCGGAGCGCTGGGGCGGGACCGAGGCCCGCCTCCTCGCGGGCTTCCCCGCGGTCTCCGCCTGGGCGGAGGCGCTCCTCTCGCGGCCGAGCGTAGTGCGCGCGGCGCCCGAGGAGTTCGGCCCTCGCTCGCGGCAGCGGTTCGAGGCGCGGGCGGCCAAGGCGCGGGCGAGCGGGTGAGCCGCATCGGTCCGCTGCCGGACGTCCTCGCACCGGGGCTGCGCGTCGTCTTCGTCGGGATCAACCCGTCCCTCACCTCCGGCCGGGTGGGTCACCACTTCGCGAGCAAGGGGAACCCGTTCTGGCGGCTCCTCCACGCGTCCGGGCTCACCCCGGTCCTGCTCGAGCCCACCGAGGACGGGAGGGCCCCGGAGCTCGGGCTCGGCCTCACGAACCTCTGCCCGCGGCCCACCCGCACCGCGGCGGAGCTGACGCGGGCGGAGGCGAGGGCCGGCGCGGCGAAGCTCGTCTCCAAGCTCGACGCGCTCCGGCCGTCCGTGGTCGCGCTCGTCGGCGTGACGCTCGCCCGCATCGTCCTCCCCGGGAGCAGCGAGTCGGGCCCGGGGCCGAGGCTCGCGACCGTCGCCGGCGCGCGGGTGTTCGTCCTGCCGAACCCGAGCGGCCGGAACGCGGCGTTCCCGGGCTTCGAGGCGAAGCTCGAGTGGTTCGTGCGGCTGCGGGAGCTCGCCGGCGCCCAGCCCGAGCC
Organism: Anaeromyxobacter sp.; assembly: GCA_036523995.1. Lineage (GTDB taxonomy): Bacteria > Myxococcota > Myxococcia > Myxococcales > Anaeromyxobacteraceae > Anaeromyxobacter. The sequence continues at coordinate 5,246 of DATDDC010000780.1, read as the reverse complement.
CGTCAGGGAACGAACCACGCGGCGTTCGCGGCCGCCTGGACGCCCTCCGCGGCGCCTCGCGTAGTCCAGGTCGCCCCCGCGTCGGTCGAGATGGCGAGGCCGTCGAACATCGACGCGTACCAGGTCGTGCCGGAGGCGTGGATGCCGCGCGGGAACATGGTCGTCCCGAGGGCGGTGAAGCTCGCGCCGGCGTCGGTCGAGACGTAGAAGCCGTTCGGCCCGCCCGCGCTCGACACCGCGAGCACCGCGCCGCTCGAGTCCACCGCCACGCCGGAGAGGAGGGTGTTGGCGAGGCCCTGGCCCGTACCCCTCAGGCTGAAGCTGCCGTTCGCGCCGCTCGTGCTCGACACCCAGAGGCCGCTCGTGGTCGCCATGTAGAAGCTCGTCCCCGAGACCGCGATGGCGAGGCCGCCGCCGGTGCCGGCCTGCACGGAGGAGAACGGCCCTCCCGCCGTGGACTTCTCGAGCGCGCCGCCCGCGCCGGCCCAGACCGTCGTCCCGCTCGCGTAGACGCAGCCCGAGTTGGCGGCGGTCGAGGTGGCGTGGTTCACGAAGGTCGTGCCGCCGTCGGCGGAGAAGCCGACCCCGCCGAAGGTGGCGGCGTACACGTTCGCGCCCGCCGCGAACACGTCGGCCACGCTGTTGCTCGCGAGGCCGTCCTCCCTCCCCCGGATGGTGAAGCTCCGACCGAGGTCGGTCGAGACGGCGACGCCGCCGTGGCCGGAGGAGTCCTGGACGGCCAGGTAGAGGTTCGCGCCCGAGCCGGCGATGCGGGTGACCGCGCCGCGCAGGTCCTTCGCGACGAAGCTCGCGCCTCCGTTGACGGACAGATAATACGCCGGATAGGCGCCGACCCGGACCGTCGTTCCCTCGACGAAGATGGACTCGACGCGGACGGTGGGATCGGTGATGGGCGACACGAGCGGGAAGCTCCACGTGGTGCCGCCGTCCGGGGAGATGGCGAGGGGCCTCGTCGACGCGCTGAGGAACGGCTCGCCCGTGCCGAGGTACAGCGTCGTGCCCGCGAGGACCACGATGCCGACGTAGTCGCTGCCGAGGCCGCCCACGGCGGAGCTTGCCTCGAGCGAGTACGTGTGGCCGCCGTCCGTCGAGACGAAGAGGCCGGCGTCGGTCCCGGCGTAGACCGTGCTCCCCGAGACCGCGAGGGCGTTCACGGAGAGGCTCGCGAGCCCCGTCGTGTAGCTCGTGAACGTCGCGCCGCCGTCCGTGGAGATGGAGACCCCGCCGGCGGTGGCCGCGTAGAGGATCGACCCGTCGAGGACGAGCATCCTCACCGAGTCCGAGCCGAGGCCGTCGGCGGTCTTGCGCAGCGCGAACGTGCGCCCCTTGTCGGCGGACACGGCCACGCCCGAGTCCGTCGCGGCGTAGACCTGGGTGCCCGAGGCGATGACGCTCCTCACGAAGCCCGCGCCCCCGAGGGATCGCGCCGCGAAGGTGGCGCCGCCGTCGGTCGAGACGAGGAGGCCGCCGGACGTGCCCGCGAAGACCTTGCTCCCCTGGGCGAGCACCGACAGCACCGACGGGACGCTGGCGGGGACGAACGCGAAGGCCTCGCCGGCGTCGGCGACGAGGAGGCCGCGCTCGGTGCCGCGGTAGAGCCGGCCGTTCGAGGCGTCGCGGAAGAAGGCGCGGGTCCTGCCGCCGGGCAGGATCGAGACGAAGCTCGCCGGCACGTGACCCACGCCGCGCGCGAGGCCGTCGTTCGTGGCGACGAAGGTGAAGCCGGTGGTGGAGACCGAGTACGTCTGCTGCCGCAGCACCTCGCGGTTCCCCGCGGCGTCCTCCGCGAACCAGCGGAGCACGGTGTCGCCCGCGCCGATGGCGATGGGGCCGGCGGTCGCGCCTGCGACGACGGTCCCGTTCATGGGCGCATCGAGGCTCGGCACGGTTCCGTCGGTGGTGTAGACGATGCGGGCGCATCCGGAGCCGCCGCCGTCGGCGCAGGTGAGGGTGACGCTCTGCGCGCTCGTGTACACGCCGCCCGGCACGCTGGCGGTCGTCACGGGCTCGACGCAGTCGCTCGTGGTGGTGAAGGCGAACGCCGCCGGCTGGACGAGCCCGTTTCCCGCGAGATCGGTGGCGCCGGCGCCGACGGCGACGTGGTAGGTCGTGTTGCACGCGAGCCGCTCGGTGGGGACGATGGAGAGCGTGCTCGTCCCGGCCGCGTAGGACAGGCTCGCGGTCACGCCGTTGTCCACGGTCACGGTCGCGGGCGTGAAGGACGAGGCCTTCATCGCCTCGCTGAAGGTGGCGGTGACGACCTTCGTCACCGGGACCTCGGTCGCCCCGTTCGCGGGATCGCTCGCCGTGAGCGTCGGCGGCACCGTGTCGATGACGTACACCTCCTGCTTCGGGACCTCGGCGTTGCCCTGCGCGTCCCTCGAGAAGAACCGCAGGGTGGCGCTCGCCGCGATGGCGATGGGGGCGGTGTAGCGCGGCGAGAGCAGCGTGGGCGCCGTGCCGTCCACGGTGTAGTAGGTGGCGGCGCAGCCGGTGCCGCCGGCGTCGTCGGTGCAAGTGAGGACGACGTTCTGGGTGGCGTTGTAGGAGCCGCCGGCGGGAGAGGCGGCGGTCGTCGGGGGAACCGTGTCCGGCGCGGCCTGGGTGGTGAACGAGGATCCGAAGGGCAGGGCCATCGCCTCCCCGTGCGCGCCCTTCGCGCCCGTGACGGCCACGAGGTAGGTGGTCGAGTAGCCGAGGCTCGCCGAGGGATGGAACGTGACCGTGGCGGTCGCCGGATCGTAGCCGAGCGTTCCCGCGACGAAGCCGACCGAGGCGAGGTGGAAGCTCGTGGAGTTGACCGTGCTCGGGTCGAGGCAGGTGTTGAAGCGCAGGGTCACGTTCGCGCCCACGAAGACGCCGGTGGCGAGGTTGGGAGGGCTCACCTCGACGACGGACAGGCTCGACGCGGCGGGGAGCGAGCAGCTCGCGCCCGGGCCCCCTCCTCCCGACGACGAGCTGGAGCAGGCGGCGACGGCGGCGGCGAGGAGGGCCGCCGCGAGCCTGCCTGGAAGCGACGCGTGCCGGGCCGAGGAAGTCATGGGTGCTCCTGCAGTGAAGGAACGACATTACACGCGAGGAGCGGGCGAGCCCAAGGGAGGCCGTGTCTGGAAAAATGTTTCCCGGTGTGGGCACCGGGCCCACTGCGACGCGGAAGGCACCCATCGAACGCCAGCCGGGACGGCCCGGCCGCCGCCCAGGATGCGCCCTAGAGACCCGAACAGGTAACGGTGCAACGGTTCCGAATCGTTCGCGTGCCTGAGAGTGAACCCCGAATCCCCTTCCATTGGCCTACGCCTCCGCGCGGGCCCTCGCGGCGGATTTCTCGAACCCCCTTCCGTTGGCCTACGTCCCCGCGGGGCCCTCGCGGCGGCTTTCTTGAACCCCCTACCGTTGGCCTCCGCCTCCGCGAGGGCCGGAGCGGGCCCTCGCGGCGGCGTCGCTTCGCTCGGCCCGAAGGTGCCCCGTCGTGGCAGCGGGGGCGCATGATCGCGACCGCCGGCACGTGACTGTGCCACCGCTGCGCTGGAGGGCTCTCATCGTGCGGTGGCACGCACGTGCACTGCGTCCGATGGGGTGGCGTAGAGAGAGCTCGCTGCGCTCCTTCGCCGCGACGACCCGCCCCGGCCCTTCTACGCCTCCGGACTGACCGGGCCGGCCGCTTCATAGATGCGACCGGAATGCTGTCGTGCTCGCGTGACTTGAGGGTTTCAGGCGCCCGCGCTTCGCCGCCAGCGCAGCCCCCGGGCGGCGTCCGCCGCCGCATCCGCAGGCGCGCCACGAGAGCCTCGATTCGCGCGCGAATCGGACGCCGGTCCGCGCCGGCGGTGTGTGAGGGCGCGCGCCGCGAAGCGAGCGCGCGCCGAGTTCGCCGGCGCGCCACGCGAGGGGCTCGATGACGCGCGCGCCATTCGGAGCCTTTCGCGCGCCGAGGACGCTGCGCCGGAGGGCGCCGCCCGGGGGCGGAGCGGTCCAAGAACGGCGGGCGCCGTCCCGGAAGGCAGCGCTTAGCTGATCGCCTCCCTAGCCGGCCCGCCCCGCGCCGGCCCGCCCGACCGCGAGCAGGATGCCGTACGTGATCGCCTCCGGCCGCGGCGGGCAGCCGGGGATGAAGACGTCGACGGGGAGGACCTCGCCCACGCCGCCGGCGCTCGCGTAGCTCCGGCCGACGATGCCGCCCGAGGACGCGCAGGCGCCGACGGCGATGACGACGCGCGGCTCCGGCACGGCCTCCCAGGTGCGCCGCACGGCGGCCTCGAGGTTCCGCGTCACGGGTCCCGTCACGATGACGCCGTCGGCGTGGCGCGGCGAGGCGACGAAGTCGACGCCGAGCCGGCGGACGTCGTAGACGGGGTTGAGGAGCGCGGTCAGCTCCCAGTCGCAGGCGTTGCAGGAGCCGGAGTCGAGGTGGCGCAGGTGGAGCGATCGCCCGAGCGTGCGGCGGACGAAGGCCGCCACCTCGGCCGGCGGGGGCGGGGGAGGAAGCGGCACCGTCCGGCCGTCCGGCCCGCGCCCCACCTCGACGACGAGCGCCGCGCGGCTTCGCGACGCGAGCTCCACCTTCCGGCCGAGCTCGACGGCGCGGCTCGCCGCTCCCTCCGCGCAGCGCCCGCAGAAGACGCAGCGGGCGAGGTCGATGGCGTGGCGCGCTTCACCCGCGGTGATGGCACCCGTGGGGCAGAGCGAGGGCGGCGGGAGCGCGTCGAAGGCGGCGCCGGCCCGCACCTCCGGCGCGCCGCGGAACCGCGCCGGGATGCGCGCGGGCTCCTCCGGGTAGCGGATGGTCACGACGCCGGTGCGGAGGCTCCTGAGCAGGGCTCTCAGCATGGCGCCCTCACCGGTCCGTGCACGAGTAGCAGAGCTCGAAGCTCTTGTTGACGAGCGGGAAGTCCGGGACGATGGCGGTCTCCGCGGCGAGCGGCACGGCGGGCCAGTTCGCGTAGCTCGCGGAGCGCAGGTGGTAGCGATCGACGCGGCCGTCGGCGCCGGAGCGGAGCCAGTGGATGGCGGCGCCGCGCGGCGACTCGATCGAGGCGAGGCCGACGCGCCAGGGCGGCAGGGCCGCCGGCATCGCCGCGCGGAGCTCGCCTTCCGGCAGGCCGGCGACGAGGGCGCGGACCAGGCGGATCGACTCCCGGGCCTCGAGGGCGCGCACGTTCACGCGCGCGTGCACGTCGCCGTCCCCGTCCGTGGCGACGGCCGGCGCGAGGCCGCGCTCGGCGGCG
>DATDDC010000779.1:0-5499 GCA_036523995.1 Anaeromyxobacter sp. | reverse complement strand
AAGGCCTATGCCTTCCTCACGCACGGCTACCGCCAGGACCTCTCCTCCGTGATCAACGAGGCCCTCTTCACGCAGACCACGAGCAGCATGGTCATCGTGAAGGACATCGAGGTGTACAGCCTGTGCGAGCACCACCTGCTGCCCTTCTTCGGCCGCGCTCACATCGGCTACATCGCGCAGGGCCGGGTCATCGGGCTCTCCAAGCTGGCGCGCGTCGTGGATCACTTCGCGCGGCGCCTCCAGATCCAGGAGCGCCTCACCGAGCAGGTGGCCGCCGCGATCATGGAGTCGGTCGGGGCCGAGGGCGTGGGCGTCGTGGTCGAGGCGCAGCACCTGTGCATGATGATGCGAGGAGTGGAGAAGCAGAACTCGATGATGACCACCTCGGCCGTGCTGGGGAGCTTTCGCGCCTCGGTCGCGACGCGGAGCGAGTTCCTCACGCTCATCGGAAGGCGACGCGCTTGACGGGAAGAGCGCGCCGCCCCAGGCCGGTGCGGCGAGGAGCGGGGAAGCCATGGATCGGATCGTGATTCGCGAGCTGCTCGTGCGCTGCGTCCTCGGCGTGGACGACGAGGAGCGCCGGGAGATGCAGGACGTCCTCATCAGCGTGACGCTCCACGCCGACCTCTCCAGGGCCGGCGAGAGCGATCGGCTCGAGGACTCCGTCGACTACCGCAGCATCAAGAAGCGGGTCCTGGCCGCCGCGGACGGCTCGCGCTACCGGCTCGTCGAGGCGCTCGCCGAGCGCGTCGCCGCCGTCTGCCTGGAGGACGGCCGCGTCCGGCGCGTGGACGTCGTCGTGGAGAAGCCCGGCTCGCTGCGCTTCGCACGGAGCGCCGCCGTGGAGATCACGCGCGAGGCCAAGGGCTAGCCATGCGCACGGTGGCGCTCCCCTCCGGCGAGCGGATCCCCGTCCTCTGTTCTATACTCGCCCTGACCCCGGAGGGGTTGAAGCGTCGCGGCGCGTGGGGCGCTGTCGGCCCGGAGGGTGTTCTTGCCGCGGAAGAAGCCTCGCCCCGCACGCGTGGGTACGAGCCCGACCGGGCATGCCACCCCCCCGGGGACCCCGAGCGCGGTGGTGGTCGGCATCGGCGCGTCCGCCGGGGGGCTCGAGGCGCTCGAGAAGCTCTTCTCGCTCATGCCCGCCGACAGCGGGCTCGCCTTCGTGGTGATCCAGCACCTCGAGCGCCGCCATCCGAGCCTCCTCGCCGAGCTGCTCGGGCGGCAGACGCGGATGCCCGTGACGCAGGCCGCGGACGGGGTGCAGCCGCGGCCGGATCACGTCTACGTCATCGCGCCGAACACCGTCCTCACCCTGGAACGCGGCGCGCTGCGGGTCGCCCCGGCGTCCGAGCCGACCTCGGCCGCACGCATCGACGCGCTCTTCCGCTCGCTCGCGAAGGATCGGGGGGAGCACGCGGTCGGCGTCCTCCTCTCCGGCGCCGGCAGCGACGGCACCGCCGGGCTCCGCCTCATCAAGGAGCACGGCGGCCTGGCCGTGGCCCAGGACCCGCGGACCGCGAAGCACGGCAGCATGCCGCGCACCGCCATCGAGGCCGGCCTCGTGGACGAGGTCCTCGCCATCGAGAAGATCCCATCCGCCCTCGTGGCGCACGCGCGGCACCTGGCGCGCACCCCGCGCGCGGCCGGCGACGCGCTGGACCAGGACATCGCCGGAAGCCTCGGCGCCATCTGCGCGCTGCTCCACCAACGCACCGGCCACGACTTCAGCCGCTACAAGGAAGCCACCCTGCTGCGCAGGATCCGCCGGCGCGTGCACGTCCGCCGCGCCGCCTCGGCCGCCGAGTACGTGACGCTCCTCGAGCTCGACCCCGGCGAGCCCCAGCTCCTCCTCAAGGACCTCCTCATCGGGGTGACGCAGTTCTTCCGCGATCCGGACACGTTCGACCGGATCGCAGCGGACATCCTGCCGAGGATCCTCGAGGGCAAGTCCCCCGAGGCTCCCCTGCGCATCTGGGTCCCGGGCTGCGCCTCGGGCGAGGAGGCCTTCTCGCTCGCCATCCTCGTCCACGAGCAGCTCGCCCGGCGCGACTCGAAGCGCTTCGTCCAGGTCTTCGCCACCGACATCGACGCCGAGATGATCGCGGAGGCCCGCGCCGGCCGCTATCCCGCCGAGATCGAGGAGCGCGTCTCGCGCCAGCGCCTCGAGCGCTGGTTCGTCCGCGACGGCCCCGGCTGGCGGATGGGGAAGGAGATCCGCGACAGCTGCATCTTCTCGGTGCACAGCCTCATCCGCGACGCGCCCTTCTCGGCGCTCGACCTGGTCTCCTGCCGGAACCTCCTCATCTACCTCGAGCCCGATCTGCAGAGGAGGGTCATCCCGGTCTTCCACTACGCGCTCAGGCCGGGGGGCCATCTCCTCCTCGGATCGGCCGAGGGGCTCGTGAGCCACGGCGATCTCTTCGAGACGGTGGACAAGAAGCACCGCATCTTCCGGCGCAAGGAGACGGTGGCGCGGCCGCAGGTGGAGTTCCCCCTCTCGCCCCGGGCCGCGCCGCCCTCCGCGGAGGGGGCCGCGGCCGCCCCGAGCCCCCGGCAGAGGGCGACCGCGGCGATCGAGCGGATGCTCCTCGACGAGTACGCGCCCCCCTGCGCCGTGGTGAACGAGCGCGGCGACATCCAGTTCGTGGCGGGACGCCTGGGCCGCTTCCTCGCTCCGCCCGCCGGCGCTCCCACGACGAACCTCCTCGACGCCTTCCGCGACAGCCTGCGGCTCGAGCTGCGCTCGGCGCTCCACGCGGCCGCCTCGGCGGGCGGGCGGGTGGTCCGCGATCAGATCCCCGTCGACCTCGACGAGGCCGTGCGGCGCGTGCGCCTCACGGTGAGGCCGGTGCCGGGCGCCGACGGCCTCTTCGCCGTCGTGGTGCAGGAGCGCGCCCCCGAGCACGCCGACGGCCAGGAGGCCGTGGCCGCCGCGCTCGTTCCGCCCCCGCTCGAGCAGATGGAGAGCGAGCTCCGCACCACGCGCGCCGATCTCAAGGCCGCCATCGAGAGCGCCGAGGCGGCGAACGAGGAGCTCCGCTCCGCCAACGAGGAGCTCATCTCCACGAACGAGGAGCTGCAGTCCGCGAACGAGGAGCTGCAGACCTCGAAGGAGGAGCTCCAGTCGCTGAACGAGGAGCTCGAGACCGTCAACGCCGAGCTGCAGCGCAAGGTGGAGGAGCTGGCCACCGCCAACAGCGATCTCCAGAACCTCTTCTCCAGCACCGAGATCGCCACCATCTTCCTCGACCTCGACCTCCAGATCACGAGGTTCACGCCCGCCGCCACCGAGCTGTTCCGCTTCATCGACGCCGACGTGGGCCGGTCCATCGCGGACTTCGCGCCGCGCTTCGAGGGCCAGGACCTCGTCGCCGACGCGCGCGAGGTGGCGAGGACGCTCGGCCCCATCGAGCGGCACGTCCGCGCGGCGCAGGGCGGGAGCTGGTTCATCCTGCGCGTGATGCCCTACCTGACGCTCGACGACCGCATGGCGGGCGTCGTGATCACCTTCGTCGACGTCTCCCAGCTCAAGCGCGTCGAGGACGCCCTGCGCCAGAGCGAGGAGCGCTTCCGGCTCCTCGTGGACGGCGTGAACGACTACGCCATCTTCATGCTCGCCCCGGACGGCATCGTGGTGAGCTGGAACGCCGGCGCCCAGCGGCTCAAGGGCTACCGCGCCGAGGAGATCGTCGGCCGGCACTTCTCGCGCTTCTACCCCGAGGACGACATCCGCGCGGGGAAGCCGCAGCGGTTGCTCGAGGCGGCGGCGCAGGGCCGCGCCGAGGAGGAGGGCTGGCGGGTCCGCAAGGACGGCTCCACGTTCTGGGCCAGCGTCCTCCTCACCGCGATCCGGGACGAGGCCGGGAACCTCCGCGGCTTCGCCGAGGTGAGCCGCGACTACACGGCGCGGAACGCGATGGAGGCGCGGCTCGCCTACCTCGCGTCCTTCCCGGAGAGGAACCCGAACCCCATCGTCGAGGCGGACGTGAAAGGCCGCGTCAACTACGCCAACCCGGCGGCGTTCGCCCTCTTCCCGGACATCCGCGAGAAGGGGAGCGCGCACCCGTGGCTGGCGGGGTGGCAGGACGTGGCGCCGCGGATCCGCGAGGGGAGCGCGCCGATCCACTTCCGCACCGTGACGGTGGGCGACCGCAGCTTCCACCAGGTGCTCGTCCACACCCCCGAGGAGCACGTGGTCCGGGCCTACGGCATCGACATCACCGAGCGCATCCGCGCCGAGGAGGCGCTGCGCGAGAGCGAGGAGCGGTTCGTGGTCATCCACGACCGGGCGCCCTTCGGCATCGCGCTCAACCGGCTCTCGGACGGCGTCCTCGTCAGCGTCAACGACGCCCTGGCGAGGATGTTCGAGTTCAGCCGGGAAGAGCTCATCGGGAAGACGAGCCCCGACGTGGGGATCGTCGAGCCCGAGGCGCGGCGAAGGGTGGCTGCGGAGCTCGAGGAGCGCGGCGCGGTCCGCGACATGGAGGTCGAGCGCAGGACGAAGTCCGGTGCGCGGCGCCTCTATTCGCTCGGCGTGGACCTGGTGACCATCGGGGGCGAGGCGCACACGCTCACCACGGTCCAGGACATCACCGCGCGCAGGAAGGCCGAGCAGGCGCTGCTGCGATCGCGCGAGGGCCTGCGCCAGCTCGCCGAGGCCTCGCTCGACGTCGTGCGCGAGACGGACCTCTCCGGCATGCTGCAGGCCATCTCCGAGGCGGCGCTCGTGCTCACCTCGGCCCGCAGCGCCACCTGCGGTCACGGGTACGTGGGCGGCCGGCTCCTGGTCGGCGGCTCGGCGCGAGCGCCGGGCACCCCTCCCTGCCCGCCGGGCGACATGTTCGTCCTGCAGAAGGGCGGCGTGCACATGGACCTCGTCGAGGGCGCGGAAGCCGTCCGCCTCGGCGACGCCGAGATGCGGGCCCATCCTCGCTGGTGGGGCCTGCCGGAGGGGCACGTGCCGATGCGCGGCCTCCTGGGCGTGCGCATGGTCGGGCGCAACGGGCAGCCCAGCGGGATGATCCTCGTCTCCGACAAGGAGCAGGGCGACTTCACCGACGAGGACGAGTCGCTCCTGCGGCACCTCGCCACCATCGCGTCGCTGGCGCTGCAGCACGTGGAGGCGCGCATCTCCCTCGAGGCGTCGGACCGGAGCAAGAACGAGTTCCTCGCCATGCTCTCGCACGAGCTGCGAAACCCGCTCGCGCCCATCCGCAACAGCCTCCACGTGCTCGAGCGCGCCCCGCCCGGCGGCGAGCAGGCGAGGCGCGCGCAGACCGTGATCGATCGGCAGGTGGTGCACCTCACCCGTCTCGTCGACGACCTGCTCGACGTGACCCGCATCTCGCGCGGCAAGATCCAGCTCCGCCGCGAGCGCCTCGACCTGTGCGAGGTGGTGCGCCGCGCCGTCGAGGATCACCGCTGGTCGTTCATGCAGAGCGAGCTCGAGACGCGCGTCGCGCTGCCGCCGGGGCCGCTGTGGATCGACGGAGACCG
>DATDDC010000778.1:0-5460 GCA_036523995.1 Anaeromyxobacter sp. | reverse complement strand
CGGCGAGGGGCGCCTCGCCCTCGAGCACCGCCATCCCCAGGGCGCACCCGACCGGCGAGACCGCGCGCCGCGCGCCGGCGCCCCCCGCGGCGGCTCCCGCCTTCAAGCCCAAGGAGCCGGGAGGGCCGGGGAAGCTCATCGCCGTCGTCGCGGTGGCGGTCGCCCTCGTGGCCGCGGGGGCGTGGCTCGTCTTCTCGGACACGATCTCCGGCCCCTCGAAGCCGAAGGTGGCGGCGCGGGGCGTCTTCGACGACGGCATCGTGCTCGGCATGGTCGCGTCCTTCACCGGCTCGAACAAGGAGCGCGGCAAGGCGATGCGGATCGGGTGGGAGACCGCCATCGGCGAGGCGAACGACGCGGGCGGCATCCACGGCCGGAAGCTCAGGCTCGTCGCCTTCGACGACGGCTACGATCCGGCGCGCACCGGGCCGGGCATGAAGGAGGCCATCGAGGGGCAGGGCGCCTTCGCCATCGTGGGCAACGTGGGCACGGCCACCGCGGCGGTGGCGGCGCCGTACGCCGGAGAGCACGACGCCGTCTTCTTCGGCGCACTCTCCGGAGGGGACGGCCTGCGCAAGACGCCGCCCGACCGCCACGTGTTCAACTTCCGCGCCAGCCTGGCGTCGGAGGCTGCGGCCGCCGTGCGCTACCTCGTCGACGTGCGACGCATCGATCCGAAGCGCATCGCCACGCTCGAGCAGGACGACGACTTCGGCGCCTCCGGGAGGCGCGGCGCCATCAAGCAGCTCCAGAGCTACGGCGTCGCCGAGTCGAGCGTGCTGAAGCTCACGTACCCCAGGAACACCGCCGACGTGCGCGAGGCCATCAACAAGCTGAAGGAGAGGGCGGCGGACGTGGACGCGGTGGTCATGACGGCCACGTACAAGCCGGCCGCCACCTTCGTGCGCCGCGGCAAGGACGCCAGCCTGAAGGTGTTCTACACGACCGTCTCCGCGGACTCGGGCGGCCTCGCCGAGGAGCTCGTGCTCTCCGGCCAGGGCTACACGGACGACGTCCTCCTCACCCAGGTCGTCCCGGTCCCCACCTCGCCCGCGACGACGCTCATCCGCTACCGCAAGGCCCTCGAGAAGTACGCGCCGGGGGAGAAGCCGGGCTCGACGTCGCTCGAGGCGTGGATCGGCGCGCAGATCTTCCTGGAGGCGCTCCGGCGCGCCGGGCGCGACCTCGACACGGCGAGGCTCATCTCGTCGCTGGAGGGCATCCAGAACCTCGATCTCGGCATCGGCGGCCTCATCAACTTCAGCCCGACCGATCACCAGGGCTGCCGCATGGTCTGGGGCTGGCTGCTCCAGCCGGACGGCTCCTACAAGCAGGTGCCGCTCGAGTGAAGGTCCCGTGAGCGGATGCCTGACACGCCTCGTCGGGATCCGCCTCGCGCTCGCGGCGGCGGCGCTCGCGCCGCCTGCCCTCGCCGGCGCGGAGGAGCCGGAGATCGTCTTCGGGATGTCCGCGCCGTTCAGCGGCGTCGCGCGGGAGATGGGCAGGAACGTCCGCACCGGCATCGACGTGGCCTTCGCCGCGCAGAACGACGCCGGCGGGGTGAACGGGCGCAAGCTCAAGCTCCTCGCCGTCGACGACGGTGCCGAGCCGGCCCGCACCGCCGCCGCCGTGAAGGACCTCCTCTACAACCGCAAGGTCTTCGGCATCGTCGGGTGCGTCGGCACCGGAGGAGCGGAGATGGCCGTCCCGCTCGCCAACGAGAAGGGCGCCCTGTTCTTCGGCGCGGTGAGCGGCGCGAGCTTCCTGCGCAACAGCCCGCCCGACCGGTACGTCTTCAACTACCGTGCGAGCTACGCCGAGGAGACGGCGGCCATCGTGAAATACCTCGTGGAGGTCCGGCGCATCTCCCCCTCGCGCATCGCGGTGTTCACGCAGGACGACGCGTTCGGCGAGGCCGGCTTCGAGGGCGTGGCGCGGAGCCTGCGCCACTACCGGCAGGATCCGGCCAAGGTGCTGCGCGTCCGCTACCGCAGGAACACCGCCGACGTGGAGGGGGCGGTCCGGCAGGTGGCGAGGAGATCGAAGGAGCTCGGCGCGGTCGTGATGGTCGCGACGTACAAGGCGGCCGCCCGGTTCATCGAGCGGCTGCGCGAGGCCAGGGTGCGCGGGCTCGTCTACACGAACGTCTCGGACGTCGGCGCGAACATGCTCGCCGAGGAGCTCGCCCAGCTCGGCCCGGGATACGCGGACGGCGTCGTCGTCACGCAGGTCGTGCCGCTCCCCACCGCGAAGGCCCCCATCGTCATGAGGTACCAGGAGGAGCTCCGGAGGTACGCCCCCGGGGAGAGGCCCGGGTTCCTCTCGCTCGAGGGGTGGCTGGCGGCGCGCCTCCTCGTCGAGGGGCTGCAGCGGGCGGGGAAGGGCGCGACCGTCGACAGGGTCATCGACGCGCTCGAGGGGATGCGCGGGATCGACCTCGGCATCGGCACGACCCTCGGCTTCGGGCCCTCCGAGCACCAGGCCTCGCACATGGTGTGGGGCACGGTCATCGACGCGAAGGGGCAGCTCCAGCCCCTGGAGCTGCAGTAGCGCCTCGCGCCGGCCGGGCGCCGGCTAGAGGTGATCCACCCAGCTCGCGAGCTCGCGCTCGAGCTGCGGGAGGGTGAGCCGCGCCTCCGCGTCGAGCGCGCGCTCGAAGGGCTCGCCGCCGAGCGTCCTGCGCACGACGGCGAGGAGCCGCTCCCGCCCCAGCTTCCGCTCGAGGAAGAGGACCGCCGCGTACGCCTGGAGGTATCCGAAGGGCGAGAGGTACCCTCGCGCCGGCAGCGGGAGGAGCCGGCCCTGTCCCAGGGCGCCCTTCAGCTCCCATACCTGGTTCGGCGCGAGGTCCTCGAGGCCGCGGCGCTTCCAGGAGAGCCGCTCCGCGAGCCCCTCGTTCACCCAGGTCGGGAGGAGGTGGCCGGTCCGCTCGCCGTCGAGGACCGCGTGCGTCATCTCGTGGACGAGGAGCCCCGCGAAGCGGTCGTCGAGGCGGCGGCCGCCGTTCACCCAGATCGCTCCGCGCTCGTAGCGCGCGCCCTGGTCGAACGCGTCGGCGGTCCCGAAGCGGGCCTCGTAGCGGGCGCGGGTCACGACGTGCACGGAGGGCGGCGGCGCGGCGAGGCCCAGGCCCGCCGACGCGTCCTCGAAGCCGCGCTGCACGGTCTCGCGCAGCGTCCGCTCGTAGGTCTTGCGGTCCCACTCGAACGCGAGGTCCGGGTCCCAGGCGATCTTCACCTCGGCGCCGGCCCGGCCGGAGGCGGGGACGAGGACCACGGCGGCGAGAACGGCCGCGACCGCTGCGCGCAGCCCCTCGGGCATTCGCACCTCCCGGGCGAGCGGCAGGCGACGCCGCGCCGCCGCACCATGCCGGTTTCCTCTAGAATGCGTCTACCCCGCCGGTCCGAACCCCGCCGCCCCCCGGGAGTGACGTCCATGACGAGCATCGCAAAGCGGAACCTCATCGCGCAGTGGGCCTACGACACGCGGCCGGTGCTCCTGCGCTTCCACCTGTGGCTCGACGACGTCGAGGTGGAGCGCGCCCAGGCCGAGCCGGTCTCGGCCTTCACGTTCACGCCCCGCGGCATCGCCCGCTGCCTCGCCATGACGTCCGCCGCGACGGCGCTCGGTACCCGGCTCTTCGGCGGGTTCGGCGAGGGCGCCGGCAAGGACAAGGCGGCCTACAACCAGGTGAAGAAGGCGGCCGACGCGATCAGCGCGTACGTGATGAGCGAGGGGCTCTGGCACCTGACGCGGACCCTGCCCGAGAACCACGGCATCATGGTCTCGCTCGGCGAGGGCCTCATGCCCAAGGCCGGCGAGACCCCGGAGATGGGGGCGAACCCGCTCCTCGGCTTCGGGCGCGTGTACGCGCGCCCCGAGGTGGCCCGCACCGTGGACCGGCGCGTGCGGCGGCTCCTCAACGAGCCGGGCCACACCTTCGAGCAGTTCCACGGCTGGCTGCGCGATCGCGGCATCACGCTGTGGGGCGCGGCCGTCGACACGCTCGAGAACACCTCGCGCTTCGCCGAGGGGAAGTCGACGGGGCCCATGGCCGTCCTGCACCTCTTCGACTCGCCGCTCAAGGTGACGAAGCCGTACGAGTCGTACATGGGCTGCCTCACCGTCCCGAAGCGCATCACGCAGGCCGCGTCCGAGCGGTCCGTGCTCATCGACTACCGCACGCAGCGCAAGCTCGTCCTCGAGTCCATCGAGGGCGCATATCCCGGCATCCGCCGCGAGAACGTCCACGTCTGGACGCTCCGGGGGAAGAGCCGCATCGGCCGCCTGGGGAAGCTCTGGGAGGAGTGGAAGGTGCTCGGGGTCCACCTCGTGGAGGACGGGTGGAAGGCGCCCTCCGGCGTCGAGGTCTTCACCGACTCCGGCACCTACGCGCCGACGTTCCTCGTGGGGAGCTGGAAGGACGCGTCGGGCGCGCCGCACGTCTTCCTCTGCGACGGCTACGCCGCCACGGCCGAGGCGATGCAGGCGGCGAGCCTCTCCGAGGTGCTCGACGTGGACGCGTCCATGTCGGTGTTCTCGCCGGGCTTCGAGCTGCCCTGCGTCGAGGAGGGGCGGGCCATGCAGCTCGATCCCGACTCGCCGAGCTTCGCCGAGCGGCTGGCGGCGCTCTTCGGCGCGAAGCAGGTCGAGGCCGCCAAGGTGCAGGCGTACGCCGAGGCCATCCGCGAGGCGCGCGCCACGAACATGCCGCTCGGCGGGCGGGTGATCCGCGCCGACGACCTCATGCCCAGCAAGGACTGGGGCGTGCTGGCCAGCATCGGGTACATGTGCGACGACCCGTACACCGGCGTGAAGGGCGTCACGCAGATCGGCGACGGCACCTACCGCGTCTCGACGCGCCTCGCGACGAGCAACGCCTCGAGCCTCATCACGTTCACGTTCCGGCTCATGGAGCCGCTCGAGGAGACGAAGCTCATCTTCAGCCCGCTCCTCACGCGCTTCCTCGCGGGCGTGGATCCGTCGGCGCGGCCGGTGAAGATCTCGGACTCCGGCCGCATCCGCAACGAGCTCCAGACCATGCTGTCCCAGGCCCTCGAGCACGACGGCGACAAGATCCGCGTTCACTTCGACCGGGTGGACGAGAAGGTCATGCCGAAGGAGAAGCAGGCCGCCATTCGAAAGGTGCTCGAGTGGTACAAGGCGAACCACCCGGTGTGGTTCGGGTGGCTGGAGCTCGCGTAGCGGCCCCGGGCCGGGCTCCGGGTCGCGGTCGAGGTCGGGGTCGAGGTCGGGGTCGGGGTCGGGGTCGGGGTCGCGGTCGCGGTCGGGGTCGAGGTCGCGGTCGCGGTCGGGGTCGAGGTCGAGGTCGAGGTCGGGGTCGAGGTCGGGGTCGAGGTCGAGGTCGAGGTCGAGGTCGAGGTCGAGGTCGAGGTCGAGGTCGAGGTCGAAGTCGGGTCGGGGTCGACGTCGGGTCGCGCGCAGACGACTAGCCGCCGG
>DATDDC010000777.1:0-11999 GCA_036523995.1 Anaeromyxobacter sp. | reverse complement strand
GACCGCGACCCCGACCTCGACCTCGACCGCGACCCCGACCGCGACCCCGACCCGAACCGCACGCGGCGCTACACCCGCTCCTGGAACTCCCGGCCGAGGAGCCCCTCCGGCCGCACCAGCAGCACCGCCACGATGAGCACGAAGGCGAGCGAGCTCTTGAACTCGATGGTCAGGTACGCGCCCGCCACGGCCTCGGCGATGCCGAGGATGAGGCCGCCCACGATCGCGCCGGGCAGGCTGTTCAGCCCTCCGAGCACGGCCGCCGCGAGACCCTTGAACAAGGGATCGAGCATGAAGAACGGATCGAGGAGCAGCGCCGGCGCGAGGAAGACCCCGGCCACCACGGCGAGCGCGGCGGCCACGCCCCACGAGAAGGCGAGCACCCGGCGCGTGGGGATCCCCAGCGTCTGGGCCGCGGCGAGGTTCTCCGAGGTCGCCCGCATGGCGAGCCCGAGCCGCGTCTTCTGCGTGAGCAGGTAGAGGGCGGCGCTCGTCGCCGCCGCGGCCGCGAGCGTGCCCACCGACAGCTCGCTCACGTAGACCGGTCCGAGCTGCCACACCTTGCTGTCCGACAGCGGGAACGGGAAGCGGTCGGGCTCCGCCCCCCAGTGCCACACCACGAGCCCCTGGATGATGAGGGCGAGGCCAGAGGTGAGGATCACCGTCCCGAGCGCCGAGGCGCCCTTCCGCTGCGCCGGAACGACCGCGCCGAAGTAGAAGGCCACGGCGATGACCGCGCCCGCCGCGATGGCGATGGGCAGGGCCAGGGCGAGCGGCATGCCGCTCGTGATGGCGGCGAAGGCCACGAACGTCCCCAGCGTGGCGAGGTCGCCGTGCGCGAAGTTGAGGACGCGCGTCGAGCGGTAGATGAGCACGAGCCCGAGCGCGACGAGCGCGTAGAGGCTCCCCGCGGACAGGCCCGACAGCGCGTACTGGAGGAACCTGGCCATCGGGCACCTACCGGAACGGCCAGAGGCGGAAGTAGAAGCGGGTCTTGAGCCACACGCCGGCGAGGCCGAGGGGCTCGAAGATGAGCACGGCCAGGATGGCCGCGCCGAAGAGCACGGGCACGGCCCAGCGGAAGTCGCCGAGGAGCGCGGGCAGGAGGACCGCGAAGGCCGCCCCCAGCACCGAGCCCTCGATGGAGGCGAGCCCGCCCACCGTGACCGCGACGAAGAAGTTGAGCGCCTCCTGGATGTTGAAGGCCTGCGGCTCGAGGTGGCCGAGGTACTGCGCGAAGAGCGCGCCCTGCACCCCCGTGTAGAAGGACGAGATGGCGAAGGCGAGGAGCTTGTAGCGCGTGAGGTTCACGCCCATCGCCTCGGCGGCGATGTCGCTGTCGCGGATGGCGACGAAGGCCCGCCCCACGTACGACGACACGAGGTTGTAGGCCACCGCGATGAAGACGAGGAAGATCCCGTAGTAGAGGGCGTAGGTGTAGACGTCGCGCGCCAGCCCGAAGGGCACGTCGAGCCCGGGGATGGCGAGGCCGGCGCGCCCGCCGGAGAAGGACTCCACGTTCGCGAAGATCTGGTAGGTGGCGGTGCCGAAGCCGAGCGTGGCGATGGCGAGGTAGATGCCCTTGAGGCGCAGGGACGGGAAGCCCACCAGCCACCCCGCCGCGCCCGCGGCGAGGCCGGAGAGGACGAGCGCGATCGGGAACGGCACGCCCGCGATGCGGAGGTGGCCGAAGGAGTACGCCCCGATGGCGAGGAAGCCCGCCTGGCCGAAGGAGAGCTGGCCCGCGTACCCGATGAGCAGGTTCTGCCCCAGCACGCCGATGGCGTAGAGCCACACCAGCGCGCCGCGCGTGAGCCAGGCGCGGGGCGCCCACACGGGCAGGAGGGCGAGCGCGACCACGAGGAGGACGAGCAGCGTCCGCCCGATGGGCTTCCGGGCGAAGCGCAGCTCCTCCGCGTAGCTCTCGACGAGATCCATCCCCTAGCCCCGGTAGAGCGACTCGACGAGGTCGGCGTAGCGCTTCTCGACGTTCCGGCGCTTCACCTTCTTCGTGGGCGTGACGTCGCCCTCCTCCTCGTAGAACCGGCGCGGCAGGAGCGCGAACTTCTTCACCGCCTCGACCTGCGAGAGCGTCTTGTTCACCGCGTCGATCTCGCGGCCGATGAGCCGCTTCACCTCCGGCACCTGGGTCAGCTCGGCGAACGTGCCGAAGGGGAGCCGGTTGTCCTGCGCGAACTTCGTCACGTTGTCCTCGTCGATGAGGATGAGCGCCGAGACGAACTTCCGTCGATCGCCGATGACGACGGCGTCCTGGATGTAGGGGCTGAACTTGAGCTTGTTCTCGATGTAGGCCGGCGCGATGTTCTTGCCGCCCGCCGTGATGATGATGTCCTTCTTCCGGTCCACGATCTTGAGGCGGCCGTCCTCCCACTCGCCCACGTCGCCGGTGTGGAGCCAGCCCTCCGCGTCGACCGCCCGCGCCGTCTGCTCCGGATCCTTGAAGTAGCCCTTGAAGACGTGGGGACCGCGCGTGAGGATCTCGCCGTCCTCGCCCAGCTTCACCTCGATGCCCACGAGCGGCTCGCCCACCGTCCCCACCCGCGGCCGATCCCGGCGGTTGAAGGTGATGACGCCCGAGGACTCGGTCATGCCGTAGCCCTCCAGGAGCGGGATGCCGAGGGCCTGGAAGAACTCGAACAGCTCCGGCGAGGCGGGCGCGGCCCCGCTCACCGCCACGCGGGTCCGATCGAAGCCGATGCGCCGCTTCAGCGGCTCGAAGACGAGCCAGTAGGTGACGAAGCGCGCGGCGCGGAGCGCGGCGGAGGGGCGCTTTCCGGTGCGCTGGGCGCGGACGGTGCGGCGCCCCACGTCCACGGCGATCCGGTAGAGCGTGCGCTTCACCACCGTCGAGTCCGCCATGCGCAGCTCGATGGTGGAGGCGAGCTTCTCCCAGATGCGCGGCACGCTCGCGAAGTAGGTGGGCGAGACCTCGCGCAGGTTCTGGAAGAGCGTGTCGAGGCTCTCCACGAAGTTCACGACGTACCCGAGGTGCGCGTGCTGCATCACCGTGCCGAGGTTCTCGTAGACGTGCGCCAGCGGGAGGTACGAGACGATCTCCTCGTCCATGCCCAGGTTGTTCGCGTCGAGGAGCGCGTCCCCCATGAAGATCGCGTTCGCGTGCGAGATCATGGCGCCCTTGGGCGGCCCGGTCGTGCCGGACGTGTAGATGATCATCGCGGTGTCGCCGGGCTCCGCCGCGGCGAGCCGCTCCTCGACGGCGCCCGGGTGCGCGGCGGCGTGCTTCTCGCCCTCCGCCAGGAAGCGCTCGAAGAAGGTGACGCGCGGGTCCTCGAATCCCCACAGCCCCTTCTCGTCCCAGACCACCACCCGCGAGACGCGCGTCCTGGGCAGGATGGGCAGGACCTTCTCGAGCTGCTCCTCGTTCTCGACGAAGAGCACGCGCGCCTCCGAGTGCTCGAGGAGGTACTGGACCTGCTCCGGCGCCGAGGTCGGGTAGACGCCGACGGTCGCGCCGCCCGCCGTCATGGTCCCGAGGCTGCAGTAGAGCCACTCCGGGCAGTTCTCCCCGAGGACCGCCACGTTCTCGCGGGGGCGCAGGCCCGAGGCGAGGAGCGCGGCCGCCACCGTGCGCACGCGCGCGGCGTACTCCGCCCAGGTCACGCGCCGCCAGATCCCGAGCCGCTTGTGGCGCAGCGCCAGGGCGCCGCCGCGGCGCCGGGCCTGCTCGAAGAGCCGGTCCGGCACCCTGCGCGCCGCCGCCCCCGCCAGGTCGGCCGGCGGGGGAGCCGAAACCTCTTCACGGCGTCTCACCATCGCCTCCGCTTGCGATAGAGCCGGAACTCCTTCACGGCCGCTCCGGTCCCCACCCCCAGGTAGACGTCACGCACGTCCTCGTTCTCGGCAAGCTCCCTGGGCGTGCCCTGGAGGACGATGCGCCCCGCCTCCAGGATGGCGGCCCGATGCGCGACCTTCAGGGCCAGCCGGGCGTTCTGCTCGACGAGGAGGATGGTCGTGCCGGCCTTGCAGATGTCCACGAGCGCGTCGAACACTACCTTGGCGAGCTCGGGCGTGAGCCCGAGCGAAGGCTCGTCCAGCATGAGGAGCCTCGGCCGGCGGAGGAGCGCCCGGCCGATCGCGAGCATCTGCTGCTGCCCGCCGGACAGGGTCTCCGCCTGCTGGCTGCGCCGCTCGCGGAGCACCGGGAACATGGCGTGGACGGTCTCCAGATCAGCCTGGATCCGATCGTCGCGCCGGCCCCACAGCCCGAGGTCCAGGTTCTCCGCCACCGTGAGCTCGCGGAAGAGGCCGCGGTCCTCGGGCACGAACACGATGCCGGCCTCGGCGACGCTCTCCGGGCGGCGGCGCTCCAGGCTCCTGCCGCCCAGGCGGATGGTGCCCTTCTTGGGCTGATCGCGCAGCAGCCCGGCGATGGTCTTGAGGAGCGTCGTCTTGCCGGCCCCGTTCGGCCCCAGCACCGCGAAGATCTCCTTCTCGCGCACCTCCAGCGAGACGCCGGCGAGCGCGTAGATCCGGTCGAGGTAGAGCGTCTCGATGCTCGAGACGGCGAGGAGCGGTCCGGCCTCTCCGTTCGCGCTCACTGGTCCCCCAGGTAGGCGCGGATGACGCCGGGATGCTTCTGGACCGCCTCCGGCGAGCCCTCGGTGAGCTTCTCGCCGTGGTCGAGCACCACCATGCGGCTCGCCAGGCGCGAGGCCACGCGCAGGTCGTGCTCGACGAGGAGCACGGTCACCTTGAACCGGCCGCGCACCTCGTGGATCCAGTAGCTCACCTCGTCCTTCTCCTCGGAGGTGAGCCCGGACACCGGCTCGTCCAGGAGGAGCAGCTTCGGCTCGGTGGCGAGCGCCCGCCCCAGCTCCACGCGCTTCTGGACGCCGTAGGCGCAGCTCCCCACCCGCGCGTCGCGCCAGGCCTCGAGGTCCAGGAACTCGATGATCTCCTCGCAGCGCTCGCGGTGGCGGACCTCCTCGCGCCTGCGGCGCAGCGCGGCCGCCCACAGGCTCTTCCTGAAGTGAAGGTGGCGCCCGAGCATGAGGTTGTCGAGCACCGTCATGTTGAAGAAGAGCCGGAGGTTCTGGAAGGTGCGGGCGACGCCGCGGGCGGTGACGCGGTCCGGGGAGAGCCCGAGCAGGCTCTCCCCCCGCAGCGCGATGGCGCCGGACGTGGGCCGGTACAGGCCGGTGATGCAGTTGAAGAGCGACGTCTTCCCGGACCCGTTGGGCCCGATCACCCCCAGCGTCTCACCCTCCGTGATGTGGAGGCCCAGGCCGGAGAGCGCCGTGATGCCTCCGAAGCGGAGGGTGAGATCCCGGACCTCGAGCAGCGCGTCCTGCGCCATCGGCGCGGCCGGGAGCTAGTACTTGGCCGAGAACTGCTGGTAGCCGGTGATCTGCGTCACCGGGCCGTTCACCTTCCCGGCGCGCATCAGCCGCACCGAGTTGTACCCGTGGTGGCGGTTCGGACCGAAGCTGATGCCGCCGGTGAGCCCGTCGTCCGTGAAGTCGTGGATGGTCTCCATCGCCTTGCAGAAGCTCTCGCGCGTCAGGTTCCGGCCCGCGCGCTTCAGGCCCTCCACGAGGATGGCCACGTCGGCCGCGCCCTGGACCGAGAAGCCCTCGCGCCCCTTCAGCTTGGGATCGATCTTGGTGACGATGTCGATGTAGCGATCGGCGGGGGGCTCGCCGCGCAGGGCCTGCGTGGCGTTGAAGTAGGCGCCCTCCCAGAGATCGCCGAGCAGCCGGAACATGGTGTCCCGGTCGTACAGGGTGAAGGACGAGAAGATCTTCGGGCGGAAGCCGACCTTGGCCATCTCCTTGATGAGCCCCGCGGCGTGGGTGGCGGTGGAGTAGAAGATGACCGCGTCCGCGCCCGACTCCTTCATCTTGAGGGCGTGGGTCCCGAGCTCGCGGTCCGTCACTTCATAGAACACCTCCGCGGCGAGCTTCACGTCCGGGAGCTTCTGGAGCCCCTTCTTCACGCCCTCGAGGCCGAGCTTCCCGTAGTCGTCGTTCTGCCCGAAGACGGCCACCTTCTTCACGTTCTCGAGCTTGGCGGCCTGCGTGACGAGGAACTCGCCCTCGTCGGTGTAGTCCGGGTAGGCCTGGAAGACGGTGCGCACCTTCTCCTTCGGCTGCTTCGCGAACACCTGCACGTTGCCGAGCGGGAACACGAGCGGGAGGCCCGCCTCCGCCACCACGTCCTTGTTCGCGTTCAGCACCGCGGTGCCGACCGTGCCGATGACGGCGAACACCTGGTCCTTCATCTCGTTGAAGTTCGCGACGGCGCGGCCCGGGTTGTAGCCGTCGTCCTTGAGCACGATCTTGAGCTTGCGGCCGTTGACGCCGCCCTGCTGGTTCACGTGCTGGGCGTAGGCCTCCGAGGCGAGCGCGATGCTGCCCCAGGCGGCCGCGGGGCCGGAGAGCGGGCCGGTGATGCCGATGGTGATCTCGGTGTCGGTGACGCCCGGCACCGCCGGTGCGGCGGCGGTCGGGGTGACGCCGAGCAGACAGGACGCGAGCGCTGCGCCGATCGTTCGGATTCCCATGTGTGCGCCTCCCGAGGGTGATGGGGTACGGGGTGAACCTATCGCACGAACCGGGGCCGGTACGGAAGCGGCACCGAGGTCCGGTGGACGGGATGCCGTTTCGCAATGCGAAACGCGGCGCCCAGATCCGCGAAGCCCGGCCGGGAAGTGCCTGGGACGGACGTCCCGGGCGGCCCCGCCGGCCTCCGCGCGTGATTCACTTACGGTGATTGATACATGCTGGGATCGGACAGACCCCGCCCGCGCGGTCTTCCGGGTCGCCGCTCCCGGCCAGGGCTGCGCGCCTGTGCGCGCGCCCACATCCGCTCCCTAACCTTTCCGCGACGGCCCGCCGCGCTGCGGGCCCGGGGACGCGCGGCGGGATCAGCGCGGCGAAGGGTCGAGGCCGAGGCGCATGCGCGCGGCCTCGACCTTCGCGCGCACCGACGCGTCGGATACGCCGGGGAGCGCCACGAGCTTCTCGAAGGCGAGGCGCGCCTCCTTCGAGAGGCCGAGCGCCTCGTACAGCCCGCCGGCCCGCGCCAGCGCGTTGCCGGCGGCGTTCGGCCCCTTCGCGACGCAGGCCTCGTCGGAGCCGACCGCGACGAAGCGGTCCGCGGCGGCGTGCTTCTTCCCGGCCGACTCCCACTCGGCGCCCGCCTTGAAGATGGCCAGGCAGCGCTCCGCCCCCTGCGGGAAGCGCGACGGGTAGAGGTCGAGCTCGGCCGCGGCCTCCGCGTGCCTGCCCTGCGCCGCGAGCGCGCTCGCCTGCTCGAGGAGCCCGGGAGCGCTCGCGGGCGCGTCCCGGGCCGGACCGGTGCCGAGCGCGCCCACGACCTCGGCCACGAGCTCCGGCACGAGCCTCGCGAGCGCGTCCTCGCTCGCCTCGGTGAACCGCGCCGCGCGGGCGCGCGCCACGGCCTTCCTCGCGTCCACCACGAGGAGCGAGAGCCGGTACTGCGTGCCGAGCCGGCCGGCCTGCCCGGACAGGACGAGGTCCGCGCCGATGGCGCCGCCGATCTCGGCGAGGCAGCTCGACTCCGTGCACCCGAGCACGGCCTTCTGCTTCTCCCAGCCGAGGAGCGCGCCGAGGTCCGACCGGCCGATCAC
Organism: Anaeromyxobacter sp.; assembly: GCA_036523995.1. Taxonomy (GTDB): domain Bacteria; phylum Myxococcota; class Myxococcia; order Myxococcales; family Anaeromyxobacteraceae; genus Anaeromyxobacter. Next base: position 4,366 of record DATDDC010000777.1, on the reverse strand, counting down.
CTGGAACCGGCCGGCCCTCGAGAGCTCCGTCGCGACCACGTCGCCCAGGATCTGGGCGGCGCCCGGCGAGACGTCGGGGCCCGCCTCGATGCCCCACACGGCGATGCGCGGGGCGCCTCCGGCGGGCGCCGCCGCCAGGAGGAGCGCGAGCGCAGCCAGGGCGTTCACGCCGGCACCCCGGAGCGCCGCGTCAGCGGCGCTCCTCCTTCCACTCGCTCACGACGTTCTCGGCGCGCGCGTCGATCTCCGCCTTCACCTGCTCGGAGAGCGCCGCCGCCTGCTTCAGGCCCTTGAGCGCCTCGATGAAGGCCTTGCTGTCGAGCGTGGCCATGGCGAAGTGAGCCTTCATCTGCTCGTTGTAGTAGGTCTTCGGCACCGAGACGGCGTGCAGGGTCTCGTCCACCACGGCCTGGGAGAGGTTGCCGATCTTCTGGACCGACTCCTCCCCGGCGCCGGACTTGGAGACGCTGTCCTGCACGGCGCGGGTGAACCCGTCCACCTTGGTCTTCACCACGGCGCCCATCTCGACGCGGGCGCGGGTCGCGGCGGTCTCGCGGCCGAGCGTGTACGACGAGATGCTCTCGGCGGAGCCGACTGCGCACAGCATGCCCTTCAGCTCGGCCCCGAAGCACGGGCCGGAGCGGACGCAGGTCCATTCCGGGCCGGTCGAGCACTCCGGCTTGGCGGCGACGGCGGCGGGGGGCACCGGGCGCGCTCCCGAGCAGGCGCTCGCGGCGAGGGCGACGGCGACGGCGGCGATCTTCGTTCTCACGTGTGCTCCTCCTCTGGCTCGCACTCTTGTTTCACTTTGCGAGTCGTACGAGCAGTCGCGTGACCGTGGGATCCGTGAACACGGTATATCGGGCGCACCGGGAGAGAAGGCATCGTGGCGGGGTCGCTTCACCCGCAGTTCCCGGGAGACCGAACGCATGGCAGGCCTCGCAAGACACTTCTCGCTCTCGCTCCTCGTGGTCGCACTCGCGTCGTCCGCCTCCGCCCAGGAGAGCGCCGCCCAGGCCAGCGCGGGGGACGCCGCCGCCTCGCCCGCCGCGCCCGCGGAATGGGGCTCGACGTCGCGGGCCCGCGTCGCCGCACCGGCCCCGCAGCAGTCGCCCATGGCGTCGGATCTCGTACCTCTGCCCCCTCCGCCCGCCGCCGACGCCACGGCGAACGCACGGCTCGCACCCGCGCCCCCTCCGCCCCCCGCGCCGGGCGCCCTGCAGTTCCTCCCCCCTCCTCCGCCGTCCGGCGCCTCCGAGCCCGAGGGCGGCCCGCTCCGGCCGAACGAGCCCGTCGTGAAGGTGGCCGCGGACGAGACCGGCGCGATGGTGAGCATGACGCAGAAGCTCGAGTCGGACCGGATCCGCCAGTCCTGGGCCGAGCGCGGCGGCAGCATCGGCGCGTTCGAGGCGAACGGCGGCATGTCGATCATGTATCTCGCCAAGCCCGAGATCCAGATGACCATGACCGGCGTCGGCTTCAACGTGGGCGGGCGCTTCTCGCAGCTCTCGCTCGAGGCGCCCGACTACGAGCGGCGCGATCGCAGCTGGAGCGCCACCAAGTTCGGCCTGGGCGCCGACGTGGGCGCGGCCGGGATCACCATCACCACGCCGGTCGTGTGCTACCCGTTCGCGGGCTGCGTGGGCGGCACCCAGACGGCGAGCATGTCCACGATGACGCTCACCGGGCTCATCGGCTACATGAAGGCCTTCGGCTCCTTCGACTCGCCCAGCAGCTGGTCGGGATGGGCGCTCGGCTTCGACTGGGCTCCCAGCTACCAGGCCACGACCCTCACCATGCCCGACGGCACGCGGACGCAGAACTCCCAGTTCAACTGGACGGCCTTCGCCCTCAACGTCGAGAGCGGCTCCATGAAGTCCATGGCCCTGAAGATGGGGAAGCAGGCGCACATGAAGATGACGCTCTTCATCCTGCCGCCCATCTCCTCGGACATCCCCTTCATGATGAACTTCACCATCGGCGCAGTCTGGTACTGAAGCGCCCCGGAGCCCAGCCATGCGCCTCTCGGCCCTCGCGGCGCTCGCCGCCCTCGCCTGCGCTCCCGTCCAGGTGCGCCGCATGGACGTGAAGGAGGAGCGCGACCTCTCCGGCCGCTGGAACGACACCGACGCCCGGCTCGTCGCGGAGGAGATGATCAACGACAGCCTGACCCGCCCCTGGCTCCCCGGCGCGCGCCAGCGGCTCCAGCACATGCCCAGCGTCATCGTGGGCGCCGTGCGGAACATGAGCCTCGAGCACGTCAACACCGACGTGTTCGTGGAGGAGCTGCAGCGCGCTCTCATCAACTCCGGCCAGATCACGTTCGTGGCGGGCAAGGACGAGCGCCTCCAGCTCCGCGAGGAGCGGCTCGACCAGGACAAGAACGCCTCGGACCGCACCCGCAAGGCGCACGGCGAGGAGCAGGGGGCCGACTTCCTGCTCTCCGGCGCCATCAACGCCATCCAGGATCAGACCGCAGGCGAGAAGGTCGTCTTCTACCAGGTGAACCTCAAGCTCCTCGACATGCAATCGAACCAGATCGTCTGGAACGGCCAGAAGCAGATCAAGAAGAACCTGGTCCGCGCCGGACTGACCTGGTGATGGAGGCTTCCTTGGCCCCCCGCTCCGCCCTCGCCGCCGCTCTCGCCGCAGCGCTCGCCGCCCTGGCGGGCTGCGCGCCCCCGTCCCTCGCCTACCGCGCCCACCTCTCCACGCTGGTGGAGGAGCGCAAGTACTCGGACGCCGCCGCCTGGATCGAGGAGGCGCGCGAGACGAAGTACGGCACCCGGGACCGCGTCCTCTACTGGCTCGACAAGGGCGCCGTCCTCCACCAGGCCCGCGACTACCGCGCCAGCGACGGGCTGCTCGACCAGGCCGAGCTCCGCATCGAGGAGCTCTACACGAAGAGCCTCTCCCGGGCGGCCGGGACCGTCCTCGTGAACGACGCCACGCAGGACTACGCGGGCGAGCCGCACGAGCGCGCGCTCCTCTACGTCCTCCGCGCCCTCAACTACGCCTACGCCCAGAAGGTCGACGACGCCGTGGTCGAGGCCCGCAAGGTGACCGCCTTCCTCGAGCAGCAGGGCGAGCGCGTCGGGCTCAAGACGTACCGGGACGACGGCTTCGCGCACTACCTGTGCGCGCTCCTCTTCGAGGACCAGGGCCGCTTCGACGACGCGCGCATCTCGCGCGCCGCGGCGGAGCGCGCCTACGCGCAGTACGAGCAGGCCTACCGCACGCCGGCCCCGCGCTTCGGCCTCGCCCCGCGCCGCCCCGGGGACGGCGAGCTCGTCGTCATCCACTACAACGGCAAGATCCCGTTGCGGGAGTCGAAGCGGACGAGCGTCCCGGTCGGCCGCAAGCGCACCGTGCGGGAGATGGCCGCCGCGGGCACCGACGAGGACAGCGCGGAGCTGGCCATCGCCATCCCCGCCATCGTCGAGCAGCCGTACGCCATCCGCTCGTCGTCCGTGCGCGTGGGCGACCTCGCCGCCCGCTCGGTGGTGGTCGAGCCCATCGGCGCCATCGCCACGAAGACGCTCGAGGACGAGCTCCCCGCCATGAAGGCGCGGGCCGCCTCGCGCGCGGCGGCCAAGGGCGGCGCCTACGGCGCGGCCGAAGGCGCGGCCTCCACGAGCAAGCTGGCGAGCATCCTGGCCAACGCGGGCCTCGGAGCGGCGAACGCCATGGAGGAGGCCGACACCCGGGCCTGGAGCACGCTCCCCGCCGAGATCCGCATGGCGCGCATCGTCCTCCCCGAGGGCGTGCACGACGTCTCGGTGGAGTACGCGGACACGCAGGGGCAGCCCATCGGATCCGAGCGGCTCGGCCGCGTCGAGATCGTGCGCGGCTTCCGCACCTACGTGCACGTGCGCACGGCGAGGTGAACGTGACGGCGCTCGCCCTCCTCGCGCTCGCCCTGGCGGCGCCGCCCAGGCCGGAGTGGATCGACGGCATGGCGGCCGCATTTCCGCGCGATCGCTTCGTCACCGCCACGGGGGCCGCCGACGAGCGCGAGGCCGCCGAGGCGCGCGCCCGCGCCGGCGTGGCCGCCTTCTTCGAGAGCGGCGTGGCCGCCTCCACGCGGCTCCAGGAGACGGAGAGCCGCGTCGCGGCCGGAGGCGTGGAGCTGAGGGTCCAGACGCTCGCGGCGAAGCAGGAGGTGGCGGCGGTCACCGCGAAGCTGCTGGAGGGCGTGGAGATCGCCGACGCCTGGACGGACCCCTCGAGCGGGCGCGTCCACGCGCTCGCCGTGCTCGACCGCGGCAGGGCGATCGCCGCGCTCCGGGGCCGGCTCGCGGAGATCGACTCGGAGGTCTCCTCCCTCGGGAAGCGCGCCGCCGCGGAGCCCCGGCGCCTCGAGCGG
>DATDDC010000776.1:0-2764 GCA_036523995.1 Anaeromyxobacter sp. | reverse complement strand
ACCCCGGCGCCCGCCGGCCGCGAGGCTCCCCAGGGCCAGGCGTCCGCGGCGGTCGCCTCCCAGCCGGAGGCGGCGCCCGAGGCGCCCGCCAGGCCGGAGCAGCGCGCGCGGAATCTCGAGCTCTCGGCGAAGGCCGCGAAGCCCTCGGAGGCGAGGAAGGCCGAGGCGACGGAGGCCCTGGGCTACGCGGGGTCGAAGGCCGCGACCGGCGCCGCGCAGAGGATCGAGTCCCGCACCTTCGAGCGTTGCGAGGGCGAGTCGAGGCGGCGCGTGGAGGTCGACGCCGAGGGCCGCGTGGTCCGCTACGTGCGCGAGGGCAGGTTCGACGGCCGGCGCGTGCGGGTCGTCCACTTCTTCGGGCCGGACGGCTCGCTCGCCCGGGCGACGGCCGAGGACCTGGATCGGGGAGGCGCCGTGGATCCGCGCGCGCTCGGCATCGAGCTGGCCGAGCGCGCCGAGGACGCGGGCATCGACGCGCCTCGCCGCTGCGGGCGCTAGCGAGGACGGCCCCGGCCCCGCGATGAGGATCCGCGTCGTCGCCGTCGGGAAGGATCGCTCCGGGCTCTACGCGCCCGCGGTGGAGGAGTACGCGCGGCGCATCGCCCGCCACGTGCGCTTCGAGATCGTCGAGGTGCCCGAGGCGAGGAGGCACGCCGGCACGCCGCGCGCCCGCGACGAGGAGGGGGAGGCCATCCTCGCGCGCCTGGGCGAGCGCGAGCGGCTCGTGGCGCTCGACGAGCGCGGCGACGAGGAGACGAGCGCGGAGTTCGCGCGCCGCCTCTCGCGCTGGCTCGAGCGCGGGCAGGACGTGGCCCTCGCCGTGGGAGGCGCCGACGGGCTCGCCCCGGCGGTCCGCGAGCGCGCGGCCGAGACGCTCGCCCTCTCCCGCATGACGCTCGCGCACCGGCTGGCGCGGCTCGTGCTCGTGGAGCAGATCTACCGCGCCCTCACGATCCTGCGCGGGGAGCCGTACCATAGATGAGCGGGGCGTTTCTTGTGGCGCCGCCCCGGAAAGCCTGAGATCAACCGGTCCTTCGCGACGAAGGGAGCCTCGACGTGCCGAAGACGAAGCCGGTCCTCCTCGTGGTCCTCGACGGCTGGGGCATCCGGAAGGAGCGCGAGGCGAACGCCATCGCCGTGGCCGGGACGCCCAACGTGGACGCGCTGGTGCGCGAGTACCCGTCCACCGCCCTCGAGACGAGCGGCCTCGCGGTGGGGCTTCCCGAGGGCCAGATGGGGAACTCCGAGGTCGGCCACACGAACCTCGGCGCCGGCCGTATCGTCTACCAGGACCTCGTCCGCATCAACCGCGCCGTCGAGGACGGGTCGTTCTTCGCGAACGACGCGCTCCTCATGGCGTGCCGCCGCGCCAAGGAGTCGGGCGCCGCGCTCCACCTCATGGGCCTCGTCTCCGACGGCGGGGTCCACAGCCACGTCGATCATCTGCACGCGTGCGTCGAGCTCGCCCGCCGCGAGGGCGTCGCTCGGACGTTCGTGCACGCCTTCATGGACGGCCGCGACACGCCCCCGCGCGCGGGGCTCGGCTACATGGCCGCGGTCGAGAAGCGCCTCGAGGAGACCGGCCACGGCAAGGTCGCGACCGTCACCGGCCGCTACCACGCGATGGACCGGGACAAGCGCTGGGACCGCGTGGCGCTCGCCTGGGCCGCCCTCGTCGACGGCGAGGGCCACAAGGCCCCCTCCGGCGTCGCGGCGATGGAGGCCGCCTACGCCCGCGACGAGGGCGACGAGTTCGTGAAGCCCACCGTGATCGTGAACGGCGACGGGAAGCCCGTGGGCCCGGTCCGCGACGGCGACGCCGTCCTCTTCTTCAACTTCCGGGCCGACCGCGCGCGGGAGATCACGCGGGCCTTCACCCAGCGCGGCTTCAAGGAGTTCGAGCGGCGGCACGCGCCCGCGCTCTCCGCCTACGTCTGCATGACGGAGTACGACAAGACCTTCGAGCTGCCGGTGGCGTTCCCGCCGCAGGATCTCACCGAGATCTTCCCGGAGATCGTGGCGCACGCGGGGATGAAGCAGCTCCGCTGCGCCGAGACCGAGAAGTACGCGCACGTCACCTTCTTCTTCAACGGGGGGCGCGAGACGGTCTATCCCGGGGAGGATCGCATCCTCGTCCCCTCGCCGCGCGACGTGAAGACGTACGATCAGAAGCCGGAGATGAGCGCGCGCGAGGTGACGGACAAGCTCGTGGCCGCGCTCGAGACGGGGCAGTACGGCTTCGTCCTCGTGAACTTCGCGAACCCCGACATGGTCGGGCACACCGGGATCCTCGATGCGGCCGTGAAGGCGGTGAAGGTGGTGGACGAGTGCCTGGGCAGGCTCTGGAAGGCGGCGCGGGCGCAGGGGATGGCCATGCTCGTCACCGCGGACCACGGGAACTGCGAGATGATGACGGACCCGGTCACCGGCCAGCCCCACACGGCCCACACCCTCAACCCCGTGCCCTTCATCCTGGCGGACCCCGACTTCAAGGGCGCGAAGCTCCGCGCCAAGGGGATCCTCGCAGACGTGGCCCCCACGATCCTCCAGGTCATGGGCCTCCCCCAGCCCCGCGAGATGAAGGGGCTCGGGCTCGTGACGAGGTAGCCGCGTGCACGTCCTCGACCTCGGCCGAGCCGCGGCCGGCGCGCTCCTCGATCTGATCTACCCGCCGCGCTGCGCGGCGTGCGGCGAGCCCGCCGCCGAGGGGCCGTTCTGCGCCACCTGCGCGGGCGCGGTCGATCCGGTGCCGCCCGGCTGCGGC
>DATDDC010000775.1:0-8545 GCA_036523995.1 Anaeromyxobacter sp. | reverse complement strand
CCGATGCCCCAGCCGTGCGGGTGCTTGTGCGACTGGAAGCGGAGCGCGTTCTCCGCGGAGCAGAGCGGCTCGCACGGGTCGAAGCCTGGGTGGGCGTGCTGGCCGAAGAGGCGGCACATCGGCACCGGGGAATCTAGCAGGCGGATGGACTGCGAGCCACGGAAGGTCCCGCTCGGGCGCCGATCACGCCCGCCGTCCGCTCTCGCCGGTCCGCACCGCGGCTCCGACGAGGTGGGCGAGCCGCAGCGGCTCGGGGACGGCGCCCCGATCGGTGAGGCGCGCGAGGGCTCGCCCCGCCGCCTCCGGATCGGTCCCGCGGACCTGGAAGGTGAAGGCCCCGCGCCGGTGGACCGGGCCGGCGCGGCGCACGAGCTCGAGCCGCCTCTCGGGCCGCGGCAGCCGCCGGATGGCGCGCTCCACCGCGGCCAGATCCGGCTGCCTGCGCATCACGGCGACGCACGGCCGCGCGAGGGCCTCGGCGAGCGCCTCCAGGTCGACGACGTTGAACCCGCCGAAGGAGATGCCGTCGGTGAGGACGAGGTGGAGCTGGGGGAGGAACTTGCCGCCCGCGAGGAGGCGCACGATGGCCTCCGTCGCGTTCCAGCCGTCCTGGCGCACCTCTCCCCAGACGAGCCCCTCGAAGCGCGTCCCAGCGCAGACGACGCCGGCGAGCCCCACGGCGCCGCGCCGTCCTCGCACGAACGGCGCGTCGTCGAACCCGATGGCGCGGAGCGTCCGGCCCTCCGGCGGGAAGGGCTCCCGCCTCAAAGGTCGGCCTCCACGGGATCGCCGAAGGGCGCGGGGCGCGGTCCGGCGAGGTCGAAGAAGGCGATCGCGACCTTGCGCCCGCGCGCCGTGAGGACGGCGGCGGTCCGGGGCAGCGTGAAGCGGCGGGGCCCCGCGGATCCGGGGTTCACGAAGAGCGTGCCCTGGAGCACGGCGGCGCCGGGCCGGTGCGAGTGGCCGTGGACGACGATCTCCGGGCGCCTGCGGGCGAGGATGGCGCGCGCCGGGGGGACGGGGTCGGAGCGCGAGCCGAGGTCGTGCACGGCGAGGAGCGTGAGGGGGCCCACCTCGAGCAGGGCGGTCTCCGGCAGGTGCGCGAACACGGGGCCCTCGTCGTTGTTGCCGCGCACCGCGGTCACCGGGGCGATCTCGGCGAGGCCGGCCAGCACCGCGGCCTTCACGACGTCGCCGCCGTGCACGATCCGCTCGCAGCCCGCGAAGACCTCGGCGAGCTTGGGATCGAGGAGCCCGTGCGTGTCCGACACGAGCCCGATGCGCAGCGCGGACCTCATCGGCAGTCGACGGCGGTGCCGGGCGGGGCCTCGTGCACGACGCGGCCGCGCTTCACCACCGCGAGCGCGTGGTTCGCCGCCATGTGCCAGGCGAGGTGCTCCGCGGAGGCGCAGCCCCACAGGACCAGATCGGCCTCGCATCCGGGGGCGAGCCGGCCCGCGTCCTGGCGCCGGAGCGAGCGCGCTCCGCCGGCGGTGAACGCGACGAGCGCCTGGGCCGGGGAGAGCCCGAGCTTCAGGCAGGCGAGCGACAGCGTGAGCCCGGCGCTCTCGCACATGGCGCTTCCGGGGTTGAGGTTCGTGGCGATGGCGATGGGCACGCCTGCCGCGAGGAGCCGCCGGGCCGGCGCGTAGCGCTCGGAGCCGAGGAAGAGGGTGGAGAGCGGCAGGAGCCCCGCCACCACGCCGGCCTTCGCCATGGCCTCGATCCCCGCCTCGTCGATCTGCTCGAGGTGGTCGGCGCTCGCGCAGCCGGCCTCGGCGGCGAGCCGGGCGCCGCCGCCCGCGGTGAGCTGGTCGGCGTGCAGGCGCGGGAGGAGCCCGTGGCGACTCGCGGCCTCGAGGATGCGGCGCCCCTCGTCGACGCCGAACGCGCCCTCCTCCACGAAGACGTCGCACGAGGCGGCGAGGCGCTCCCTCGCGACGGCGGGGAGGAGGACCTCGCAGATCTCGCGCACGAAGCCGGCGCGGTCCTCGCGCCGCTCGGGCGGCACCGCGTGCGCGAGCACCGTCGGCACGATGGTCACCTCGGCCCAGAGCGCGTGCGCCAGCTCGCCGATGAGGCGCAGGAGGCGGAGCTCCGACTCCGTGGTGAGGCCGTACCCGCTCTTCACCTCGACGGTGGTGACGCCCTGCGCGAGGAGTCGCCGGGCCCGCGCCATGGCGCTCGCCAGGAGCGCGTCGTCGGAGGCCGCGCGGGTCGCCCGGGTGGTCGCGGCGATGCCGCCGCCGGAGAGCGCCACGTCGAGGTAGCTCTTGCCGGACACGCGCAGGGCGAACTCGCCCGCCCGCTCGCCCGCGAAGACGAGGTGCGTGTGCGAGTCCACGAGCCCGGGCGACACGAGCCCTCCGCGCGCGTCGAGGACGTTCGCCCCGTCGAGGTCCACCGCGCCCTCGAGGTCCCTGTCCCTTCCCACCCAGGCGATGCGGCGGTCCTCCACCGCCACGGCGCCGCCCGGGACGAGGCCGGGGTCGGACGGGCCGCCGTCGCACGTGGCGAGGACCGCGTTCCGCACGGCGAGGGTGGCCTTGGGCCGGAGCGACTTCGGGGCGGGCATGGGCGGAACGGGGCGCGGCTAGGGCCTCTTGATACCCCGTTCCCGCGCGACGCGCTCCGCTTCCTCGTAGCCGGCGTCCGCGTGGCGCAGGACGCCCAGGGCCGGATCGCCGCGCAGCACGCGCACGAGGCGCCGCGCCGCGGCGTCGGTGCCGTCCGCCACGATGACCTGGCCCGCGTGGAGCGACCAGCCGATGCCCACGCCGCCGCCATGGTGGAAGCTCACCCAGGACGCGCCGTTCACGGCGTTCAGGAGGGCGTTCAGGACGGGCCAGTCGGCGATCGCGTCCGAGCCGTCCTTCATCGACTCCGTCTCGCGGTTGGGCGAGGCCACGGAGCCGGCGTCGAGGTGATCGCGCCCGATGACGATGGGGGCCTTCACCTCGCCCCTCCGGACGAGGTCGTTGAAGGCGAGGCCGGCGCGGTCGCGCTCGCCGTAGCCGAGCCAGCAGATGCGCGCGGGGAGCCCCTGGAACTTCACCTTGCGTGCGGCGAGGTCGAGCCAGCGCCGGAGGCCGGCGTTCTCGGGGAAGAGCTCCGCCACGGCGCGATCGGTCCGCGCGATGTCCGCCGCCTCTCCCGAGAGCGCCACCCAGCGGAAGGGCCCCTTGCCCTCGCAGAACATGGGCCGCACGTAGGCCGGCACGAAGCCCGGATAGGCGAAGGCCTCCGCGAGGCCGGCCTCCCTCGCGCCGGCGCGCAGGTTGTTCCCGTAGTCGAAGACGTGGCTCCCCGCGCGCCGCATGGCGAGCATCGCCTCCACCTGGCGCGCCATGGACTCCTTGGCGCGCCGCACGTAGCCCTCCGGATCCCGGCGGCGGAGCGCGGCGGCGTCGGCGAGCGTCACGTCCGCGGGGACGTAGCCGTTCAGCGGATCGTGGGCCGAGGTCTGGTCGGTCACGAGATCCGGCGCGAGCCCGCGCCGCGCCAGCTCCGCGTACACGGAGGCGGCGTTCCCCACGAGGCCGATGGAGAGCGGCCGGCGCGCGCGGCGCGCCTCGTCGAGGCGGCGGAGCGCGTCGTCGAGGTCCGTCGCCCCCGCGTCGAGGTACCCCGTGGCGAGCCGCTTCGCGATCCGGTCCGGGTCGATCTCCACGCCGAGGAACGCCGCCCCGAGCATGGTCGCTGCGAGCGGCTGCGCCCCGCCCATGCCGCCGAGCCCGGCGGAGAGGACGAGCCGTCCCGAGAGGTCGTCCGTGCCGAAGTGCGTGCGGCCGGCCTGCGCGAAGGTCTCGTAGGTGCCCTGCAGGATCCCCTGCGTGCCGATGTAGATCCAGGAGCCCGCGGTCATCTGCCCGTACATGATGAGGCCGCGCCGCTCGAGGTCCCAGAAGACCTCCCAGGTGGCGAAGCGCGGCACGAGGTTCGAGTTGGCGATGAGGACGCGCGGCGCGTCCGGGTGCGTGGGGAGGACGCCCACGGGCTTTCCGCTCTGGACGAGGAGCGTCTCGTCGCCCTCGAGCGCCCGCAGCGCCGCCACGATGCGGCGGTAGCTCTCCCAGTCGCGCGCCGCCTTGCCCGTGCCGCCGTAGACCACGAGGTCCTCCGGCCGCTCGGCCACCTCGGGATCGAGGTTGTTCATGAGCATGCGGAGCGCCGCCTCCTGCACCCAGCCCTTGCAGGAGAGGGCGGTCCCGCGCGGCGCGCGGACGGCCTCCATCGGAGCCACCTCCTCGCCGAAGCGTGGCCGGGAAACGCCCGGCGCGCAGCGCGAAAAACGGGGGTCGCCCGCGCCACCCCTCGGTTACACTCCCGCGGCCCATGGACGACCGGCTCTTCATCTCCGCCCTGAAGGTCCTGCCGAAGAACGCGCTCTCGCGCGCGGTCGGAGCGCTGACGCGCTGGCGGGCGCCGCGCCCCGTCCGCGAGGCGGCGATGAAGGCGTTCGCGCGGCGGTACGGGATCGACCTGGGCGAGTGCCCCGAGCTCGAGTGCTACGGCACCTTCGGCGAGTTCTTCGCGCGGCCGCTGCGGCCCGGCCTGCGCCCCATCGCGGAGGGCGAGAAGGTGGTCGTGTCGCCCGTCGACGGCACGGTGTCCGAGGCGGGCGCGAGCGTCGGCCGCAAGCTCGTGCAGGCGAAGGGGATCCATTACTCGGCGGCGTCGCTCCTCGCCGACGGCGAGCTGGCGCGCCGGCTCGAGGGCGGCGCGTACGCGACGCTCTACCTCTCGCCGAGGGACTACCACCGCATCCACTTCCCGATCGGCGGCAAGGTCCTCGGGTGGCGCTACATCCCGGGGATGCTCTGGCCCGTGAACCCGGCCTCGGTCCGCACCGTGCCCGGGCTCTTCACGGTGAACGAGCGGCTCGTGTCGGTGATGGAGACGCCCGTCGGGCTCTGCGGGGTCGTGGCGGTGGGCGCCACGGTCGTGGGGCGGGTGCGCGCCTACTACGATCCCTCCATCCCGCACACGAACCTAAAGTCCGGCCGCCACGCGCGGCGGGACTACGAGGCGCCCATCCCCGTCGAGAAGGGCCAGGAGCTGGGTGCCTTCGAGATGGGCTCGACGGTGATCCTGCTCTTCCAGCCCGGCAAGGTGCGCCTCGATCCCCGCCTCGCCGCGGGCGCGCGCGTGCGCGTCGGCGAGCGCATCGGCGAGCCGCCGCCGCTGCCGGTGACGGGGTGACCGCCATGCGCCTCGGACCCGCCTGCGCGAGGGCGCTCCTCCTCGCCGCCGCCGTCGGCCTCGGCCTCCTGCCGGCCGCGCCCCGCGCCGCAGATCCGACGCGCTCGGCCTCCGAGCGGCTCCGCCGCCTCACCCGCGTCTACCTCGACGGCCTCTTCCGGGCGAAGCCGCACCTCGCGAGCGCCCTCGGCGACGCGCGCTTCGACCGGCTCGTGCAGGACCTCTCGGCCGCCGCGGTGGCGAGGCGGGTGCGGGACCTCGTCGCCCAGCAGGGCGCGCTCGGGCGCGTCGAGCGGGACGAGCTCGGGCCCGAGGAGCGCGTGGACGCGGCGGTGCTCGCCGACGGCATCGCCCTGGAGCTCCTCGAGCTGCGCGAGATCCGGCCGTGGACCTGGAACCCGCGGCTCGAGGATCCCTTCGTCCACTACGACCCGCGCGAGGTCGTGGGCGGCCGCCTCGCCGATCTCGTGCGCGGCGGGGCGCCCGAGGCGGAGCGGCTCGCCGCCTTGACGGCGCAGCTCCGGGCCCTGCCGCGCTACCTCGCCCAGCGCCGCGCGGCGTTCGGCGCGGTGTCGAAGGTCCACCTCGACGCGGCGGTGGAGGAGGTCGCCGGCCTCGTGGGCTTCTTCGAGGGCGAGCTCGCCGCCTTCACGAGGAAGGACCCGGCCGCCGAGCGAGCCCGCGCCGCCGCGCTCGGGGCGCTGCGAGGGTACTCGAGGCTCCTCGCGACGGAGCTGCCCAGGCGCGCCACGCGCGACTGGCGGCTCGGCCCGGCGCTCTACCGGAAGAAGTTCCCGCACGCGCTCCAGACCGACACCTCCCCCGAGGAGACGGAGCGGCGCGCCCTGGCTTCCCTGCGCGCCGCGCGGGCCGAGCTCTTCCAGGTCGCCCGCGGGCTCCACGCGCGCTTCTGGCCCGCCGACGCGCTGCCGCCGGACGACGCGCCCGCCGAGGTCCAGGCCAGGGTCGTGGGCCGCGTGAAGGACGAGATCGCGAAGGTCCACGCCCCGCCGGATGGGCTCGTCGCCGCGACCGCGTCGAAGCTGGACGGGCTGCGCGCCTTCATCGAGAGGGAGAAGCTCGTGGCGCTCCCGCCGGCGGACACGCTGCGCGTCCTTCCCATGCCCGAGTTCAAGCGCGGCGGGAACGGCGCCGAGTACCTCGCCCCGGGGCTGCTCGCCGCGGGCGGGGGCTGGAAGGGGACGTACTACGTGGAGCCGCCCGATCCCTCCTGGCCGCCGGAGAAGGTCGAGGGGTACCTCCGCACCTGGAACGACGTGGAGATCGAGCTCACCGCGGCGCACGAGGCCTACCCGGGGCACCACACGCAGGCCTTCTGGGCGCTCCGGGATCGCTCGCCGCTCCGGGCGGCGCTCTGGAGCGGCACCTTCGCGGAGGGCTGGGCGGTGTACGGGACGACGCTCCTCGTCCGGCGCGGCTACGGCGCCGAGCGGAACGACGTCTATCGCTTCGCCGACCTGCGCGGCGACCTCATCGTGGCGGCGAACGCCATCCTCGACATCCGGCTCCAGGGCGGCGACCTGTCCGACGCGGAAGCGGTGCGCTTCCTGATCGAGGAGAGCTTCCAGGACCCGGTGCAGGCGGAGCGGAAGCTCCTCCGGGCGAAGCTCGACTCGACCCAGCTCTGCCAGTACTTCCTCGGCACGGAGGAGATCCGCGCGCTCGAGGCGGAGGCGCGGGCGAAGGGCGGCTTCGATCAGCGCGCCTTCGACGAGGCGCTCGTCGGCCACGGGACCGTCGCGGTGAAGCACCTTCGGCCCTTCGTGCTCGGCCGCTGACGTGTGCACCGCGATCGGCTCTCTGGTAGAAACCCGGGCGGAATGAAGATCCCGAGCGTCAAGGGGATGAACGACATCCTCCCGGCGGACATCCCCCGCTGGCACGAGATGGAGTCCGTCGCGCGCGAGGTGTTCGCGCTCTACGGCTACCGCGAGGTCCGGACGCCGGCGGTGGAGCACGCGCAGGTCTTCGCCCGCGGCGTGGGCGAGGCCACGGACATCGTCAACAAGGAGATGTACGTCTTCGAGGACAAGGGCGAGGAGCTGCTGGCGCTCCGGCCCGAGGGGACGGCCGGCGTGGTGCGCGCCTTCATCGAGCACGGCGCCTACGTCGAGGGGCCGCAGAAGTGGTTCTACATGGGCCCCATGTTCCGCCGCGAGAAGCCGCAGAAGGGCCGCTACCGCCAGTTCCACCAGATCGGGTGCGAGGCGTTCGGGATCGCCGAGCCGTTCATCGACGCCGAGCAGATCGCGCTCGTGGACGACTACTTCGCGCGGCTCGGCGTCCGCGCCGAGCTGCGGCTCAACACCGTCGGCGACGGGGCCTGCCGCCCGGCGTACCTCGCCGATCTGAAGGCGTACCTCTCGGCGCACAAGGCGGAGCTGTGCCCGGACTGCAACGACCGCATCGAGCGGAACCCGCTCCGCGTCCTCGACTGCAAGGTGGAGAGCTGCCAGCCGGTGCTGAACGGCGCGCCGCGGCTCCTCGAGCGGCTGTGCGAGCCGTGCCGGACGCACTTCGAGCAGGTGAAGGCGGCGCTCGACGCCCTGGGCGTCGCGTACTCCGTCGACGCGCGCCTCGTCCGCGGCCTCGACTACTACGTCCGCACCGCCTACGAGTTCACGAGCGACGCCCTCGGCTCCCAGTCCGCCGTGGCGGGCGGCGGCCGCTACGACAAGCTCGTCGAGACGCTGGGCGGTCCGCCCACGCCGGGCATCGGCTTCGCGCTGGGCCAGGAGCGGCTTGCCATGATCCTGGAGAAGCGCGGCCGGGAGTCGCCGCCCCGCACGCCCGTCGTCTTCTTCGTCACGGCGGACGCCGAGGGCGCCGTCGAGGCGCTCCGCCGGGGCGCCGAGCTCCGCAAGGCCGGCATCGCCTGCGATCTCGATCCGCGCGGCGGGAAGATGAAGGCGCAGTTCAAGCAGGCCGAGCGGGTGGGGGCCCGGTACGCGCTCGTCCTGGGCGGCAACGAGGTGCGCTCGGGGCAGGCGAAGCTGAAGGACGTGAAGACGCGGGAGGAGACGCCGGTGGAGCTGGGGAGACTGGTCGAGAGGCTGAAGGCGCGCTAGGACGGCGACGCCGACCGCGATCTCGACGCCGACCGCGACCCCGACCCGGACCGCGACCCCGACCGCGACCCCGACCCCGACCCCGACCGCGACCCCGACCCGGACCGCGACCCCGACCCCGACCCCGACCGCGACCCCGACCGCGACCCCGACCGCGACCCCGACCGCGACCCCGACCCCGACCCCGACCCCGACCCCGACCCCGACCCCGACCCGAATTGACCCGCCGCCGCGGCCGAAAACTGGAGATATCG
>DATDDC010000774.1:0-2604 GCA_036523995.1 Anaeromyxobacter sp. | reverse complement strand
CTCGCTCGGCGGCATCGTCTACAGCCGCTCGGTGCGCATCGCCGGCGACAAGATGGACGAGGCGATCATCCAGCACATCAAGCGCAAGTACAACCTCCTCATCGGCGAGCGCACCGCCGAGCTCATCAAGATGGGCATCGGCACCGCCTACCCGACCGAGGAGGAGCTCACCATGGACATCAAGGGGCGCGACCTCGTCGCCGGCGTGCCCCGCACCCTCACCGTCACCTCGAGCGAGATCCGCGAGGCGCTCTCCGAGCCCATCAACGGCATCGTCGAGGCGGTGAAGGTGACGCTGGAGCGCACGCCGCCGGAGCTCGCCGGCGACATCGCCGACCGCGGCATCGTCCTCGCCGGAGGCGGGGCGCTCCTCAAGAACCTCGACGTCCTCCTGCGCGAGGAGACGGGCCTGCCCGTGTTCCTCGCCGAGGACCCGCTCTCCGCCGTCGTCATCGGCGCGGGGAAGGCGCTCGAGGAGCTGGACATCCTCCGGCAGGTCACCGCGCACGGGTAGTGTTGCACCCCGCGCGCCGGGCCGGAGCTCGCGCCGAGCTCGTCAAAGGCCCGTCACGCGGCGTGCATCACGGTGCGGCCCGTCGTGACGGCCCCTCCGCGGCTCGGCGCAGCTCGGGGCCGGCGCGACGGTCGCAACGGAGCGCGCGGAGCTATGATCGCGCGCCATGCTCGCCGCGCTCCTGTCCGTCGCCCTCGCCGCCTCTTTCCGCCCCGACCTCTCCACCACCGCCGAGAAGACGGCGTTCGAGCGCACCGGCCGCTACGAGGAAGCGGTCCGGCTCTGCAAGGACCTCGAGCGCGCCCACCCGCGCACGGCGCGCTGCTTCACCTACGGCAAGACGCCGGAGGGCCGGGACCTCGTGGCCCTGGCGGCGAGCGCCGACGGCCTCGTGCGTCCCCTCCAGGCCCGCTCCAGGGACCGGCCGGTGATCCTGTTCCAGGGCGGCATCCACGCGGGCGAGATGGACGGCAAGGACGCGGGGTTCATCCTGCTGCGCGAGCTCCTCGCCTCCCCCGGCGGCCCGCTCGCGAAGGTCACGGCGGTCTTCGTGCCGGTCGTGAACCCGGACGGCCACGAGCGCTTCGGCCCGGACCAGCGGCCGAACCAGCGCGGGCCCGTCGAGACCGGCTGGCGCACCACCGCCCAGAACCTGAACATGAACCGCGACTACACGAAGGCGGACGCGCCCGAGACGCGCGCGCTCCTCGCGCTCCTCTCGGAGTGGGATCCCATCGTGTACGCCGATCTGCACGTGACGGACGGCGCGAAGTTCGAGCACGACCTCGCCGTCCTGGTGGAGCCGGCGCTGGGCTACGACCCCTCGCTCCGCGAGGTGGGGCGCGCCCTCTCCGCCGCGCTCCTCGCGCAGCTCGAGAGGGACGGCCACCTCCCGCTCGATTTCTACCCGGCCTTCGCGGACGACGGAAATCCGGAGTCCGGCTTCGCGCGCGCGCCGCCCCCGCCGCGCTTCGCCCACGGGTACTGGGCCGCGCGGAACCGCTTCGGCATCCTCCTCGAGACGCACTCCTGGCGCACGTACCGCGAGCGCGTGAAGGCGGCGGTCGACTTCGTCCGCGCCCTGCTCGAGATCGGCGCGGAGCGCGCTCCCGCGTGGCGCGCCGCCGCGGCGCGGGCGGATCGGGCCGCCCCCTCGCTCGCCGGCAAGGAGGTCGTGCTCGGCTCGCAGCCGGACGGCCCCGCGAAGACCATCCAGTTCCGCGGCTACGCGTACGAGCGGGCCCAGTCCGCCGCCCTGGGACGCCCCGTCGTCTCGTACGACGAGACCCGGCCGGCCGTATGGGACGTCCCCCTCGTCGAGGGGCAGCGGCCGTCGGCGACGGCCATCCTGCCGCGGGGCGGCTGGATCGTGCCCGCGGCGTGGGCCCCCAGGGTGGCCGACCGCCTCCGGCTGCACGGCGTCCTCTTCTCGCGGATCGACGGGCCACGGCAGGGCGTCGCGGTCGAGGCCTTCCGAGCCAGCGAGGCCAGGCTCGCGGCCGTCTCGTTCGAGGGACGGCAGGCCCTGGCGGTGAAGGGGGCCTGGGCGAGGGAGCGGCGCGACCTGGCCGCGGGCGCGCTCTGGGTCCCCGCGGCCCAGGCGAGGGCGCTCCTCGCGGCGCACCTCCTCGAGCCCGGCGGACCCGATTCCTTCCTCGCCTGGGGCGACTTCAACGCGGCCTTCGAGAGGAAGGAGTACATCGAGGACTACGTGCTCGAGCCGTTCGCGCGCGACCTCCTCGCGAAGGACGCGGGCGTCCGCGCCGAATTCGAGCGGCGCCTCGCCGAGGACCCTGCCTTCGCGAACGACCCGCAGGCGCGCCTCGACTTCTTCCACTCTCGACATCCGTCCTTCGACGGCGCCTACCGGCTCTACCCCGTGCTCCGCGCCGACGCGCGTCCGTAGCTCGCGGGACACGAGCGCCCGGCGCTCTGCGCGACTCCCCGTTGACGCAGAGCGTGTCTGCGCGTTCTGCCGCGCTGTCGGGCGAACCCGACACGCGCCCCCCACAAGCGTGCGGAACGGCGTGATCGTGCGCTGGCAGCCTTGCTGCAACGAAGCTCGGGTGAACGCCGCCGCCGCTGGGCGG
>DATDDC010000773.1:0-5443 GCA_036523995.1 Anaeromyxobacter sp. | reverse complement strand
CGCGGCTGATCGCCGGTCGGCTGGAAGTCGCTCACGATGTCGAAGGGCACCGGGGGACTCTAACGTGGGACGCGTGTGGGTTCAGCGCTCCTGCGGCGCACCCGCGCGGAGGCGCGACGGCGGGCGGCCGGCCGACCGGGTTTGCGCGTATCATCCGGCGATGGCGCGTCGCCCGGCGCATGCGATCGTCTTCGGCGTCCTCGGCCTCGCCGTCGCCCTCGCCGTCGCGGGCGCGGGGTGCGGCCCGAAGGGAGGCGGCTGCGCGTCCGGGCAGGTGCTCTGCGGCGGCTGCTACGATCCGGCGGGCTACCAGACGGACCCGAACAACTGCGGCGGGTGCAGCATCGCCTGCGGGGCCGGCGCGACGTGCGCGGGCGGCGTGTGCCAGTGTGCCGCCGGCGACACGCGCTGCGACGGCCTCGTTCCGCGCTGCCGGGATCTGCAGACGGACGCGGGGGCGTGCGGCTCGTGCACCACTCCCTGCTCCGCCACGAAGCCGGGCTCCATCTGCCAGACCGGCGCGTGCCAGTGCGGAGGGACGAATCCGGACGACTGCACGACCTTCTGCACCGACTGGTCGACCGACCCACGGAACTGCGGCACCGACGCCTCCGCTTGCGGACACGCGTGCCCGCTCACGCACGAGGTCTGCACGTCCGGCGCCTGCGCCTGCCCGGCGTCGCTCCCGACGCAGTGTCCGATCGGCTCGCCGACGGACTGCGTGAACACGACCAACGACCCGTCGAACTGCGGCGCGTGCGGGAACGTCTGTCAGCTCACCGGCGAGATCTGCTCCAGCAACTCCTGCACGTGCCCGCCGTCCCTTCCCGATCGGTGCCCGGCGGTGTCCCCGACCGCCTGCGTGAACTTCTCCAACGACCCGAAGCACTGCGGCAGCTGTACCAATGCCTGCCCGGCCACCGCGTCCTGCACGGGCGGAAGCTGCGTCTGCCCCGGGGGGTCGATCCTCTGCGGGAACGCCTGCATCCCGTGCGCGGGCGGCACCTGCGACGCCGGAGCGTGCAAGTGCGCTGCGGGCCCCACGTCCGGGTGCAACGGTCAGTGCTGCACGGGCGGGACGCAGTGCTGCGATACCGGGGGCTGCCCGCCCGCACACGACAACGGCCTCGGCGGTACCTACCTCGACTGCGGAGCTCAGGACGCTCACACGCTCACCCAGGCCAGGCTCGCCGCACTGTCGTGGAGCCTCACGGGAACCACGTTCGAGGGAGCCGGGCTCCTGTGCCCCATCTCGTGCCTCTGCCGGCAGAGCGCGACCCAGGCGGCGGTATGGTGCTACTCGGGTAGCCCGAACAGCGGCCTCGTCCAGCTCACCAACACTCCCAATTGCCTGGCGGCTGCCTGCCCGTTCCCTGGCTTCGGCTTCGCGTGGCATTAGAGCGTGGGATTCCCGCTCGACATTCTTTCCGGCCCCGACTAACTTAGCGCGGTCCCACGCCAGTAAGGCTCGGGATCGTGCGGGAGTTGTTCCCGTTTCGAACACGAAGGAAGCGTGCAGGATGGCCAGTGGTACCGTGAAGTGGTTCAACGACGCGAAGGGCTTTGGCTTCATCACCCAGGACGGCGGAGGCGAGGACGTGTTCGTCCATCACACCGCCATCCAGGCCGAGGGCTTCCGCAGCCTCCAAGAGGGGCAGCGGGTCGAGTTCGAGGTGAAGAAGGGCCCGAAGGGCCTCCAGGCGGCGAACGTCCGGGCGATCTAGCCGGAGCGCCGACGTTCGAGGGGGCCCGGCCGCTCGGCCGGGCCTTCGTTCTTTCCGGTACCCCGATCAGGAGCGACGATGGCCTTCAACCCGGGAGCGACGAAGCGGCAGAAGGAGGCGGCGCGCCGGGACAAGCAGCGCCGCAAGGACGAGAAGCGCGAGCAGCGGAAGAAGGAGAAGGCCGAGCGCGGCGACCGTCCCCTCGCCCCCGGCGAGGACCCCGACATCGCCGGAATCGTTCCCGGACCGCAGCCTCCGCTCGAGGAGTGACGAGGCCCGCCTAGCCGCGAGACCACCTGACCCGCACGGTGGCGTGCGCCGCGCCGGCTTCCCAGTCGGTCTCGACCTCCGCCGCGACTCCCCCGTAACCGAGCAGCGCCTCGAGCGACCCGTCCATGCGAAGCAGCATGGCGCGATCGCGCATCACGGGCGGGATGTCCACCATGCTCAGCCTGACCTCGCCGTCCGCGCGCGACGAGACGGCCAGGCGGCACGCGTTCCGGGTGGCGATGCGCCACCCCGCGAGCGCGATGTGCACGAGCACGTCGGGGCGCCGGCCGAGCATGATGAGCGTCGCGCGGACGAGCGGCCGCAGGATGGCGTCGTCCACGGCGGCACGCCCCACGGCGCGCCCCACGGCGCGAGGGGCCTCGTCGCCGTGCCGGGCCCGCAGGGCGCGCAAGATCGCCACCTCGTACGCGATGGGCAGCCATTCGTGCCCCGACGCCCGCTCGATGCGGGCCACGGCCTCTGCGCCCAGCGCCTCCCGCACCGGCGTCGCGTCGCCGGGACGCGCCGCGTCGATGTGCCGGAGATAGAGCCTCAGGAGCGAGGCGCGGACCGAGGGCTCTTCCGCGTTCGACGCCATCCCTACTGGACGTCCCAGGTCGTGCCGTCCGGGCTGTCGAGGATCTCGACACCCTTCGCGAGGAGCGCGTCGCGGATGGCGTCGCCGCGCGCGAAGTCCTTCGCCTTCCGCGCTCCCGCCCGCTCGGCGATGCGCGTCTCCACGTCGGCCGGGTCGATGCCCTTGCGCGCCGCGGCCCTGGCGCGGATGGCGCGCAGCGCCTCGGCGGGCGCGCGCTGGAGGAGGCCGAGGGTGACCCCGATCTCGCGCGAGTCCCGGGCGAAGGCGGCGAGCGTCGCCTTCTCGTCGGGGGACCTCTTCCCCTTCCGATCGGCGAGCGCGTTCGCGCCCGTGAACGCCTCGGCCAGCACGGCCAGCACCTGGGGCGCGTTGAAGTCGTCGTCGAGCGCCCGGCGCGCCGCCTCGACCACCTCGCCGCCTCGCCCCACCGCCGACGCTCCCGCCGCGAGGCGGTCGGCCTTCTCCAGCGTCTTGTAGAGATAGCGCAGCCGCCGCTCGCCCTCCTCGAGGATGGCGTCCGAGTAGTTGATGGGGTTGCGGTAGTGGGTGCCGAGGAGGAAGAGCCGCAGCACCTCCGGGTCGAACTTCTCCAGCACCTGCCGGATGGTGAAGAAGTTGCCGAGCGACTTCGACATCTTCTCGCTGTCGATCTCGACGAACCCGTGGTGCATCCAGTAGCGGGCGAAGCTCTCCACCGTCTTGCCGTCGCCCACCGCCGCCGCGGACTGGGCGATCTCGTTCGTGTGGTGCGGGAAGACGAGGTCCTTCCCGCCGCCGTGCAGGTCGATGGGGGCGCCGAGGTGCGCGACCGTCATGGCAGAGCACTCGATGTGCCAGCCCGGGCGTCCCCTGCCCCAGGGCGAGTCCCAGGCCGGCTCGCCCGGCTTGGCCGCCTTCCACAGGGCGAAGTCGAGCGGATCGCGCTTGGCCTCGCCCGGCTCGACGCGGGCGCCGGCGATGAGGTCGTCGAGGTTCCGCCTCGAGAGGCGCACGTACTCCGGGAACTTCCGGACCGCGTAGTAGACGTCCCCGTTCCCGGCCGGGTAGGCGAAGCCCTTCGCGACGAGCGTCTCGATCATGGCCACGATCTGCGGCAGGTGATCCGACACCCTGGGCGCCGCGTCGGGGCGGAGGTTCCCCAGGGCGTCCATGTCCTCGTCGTAGGCCCGCGCGAAGCGGGCCGCGAGCGCCACCGGATCCTCTCCGCGCTCGTTCGCCCGCTTGATGATCTTGTCGTCGACGTCCGTGAAGTTCCGGACGTACCTCACCGCGTAGCCGCGGGCCCGCAGGTGCCGCACCACGACGTCCCAGACCACGTAGCTCCGCGCGTGGCCGACGTGCGAGAGGTCGTAGACGGTCGGCCCGCACGCGTAGAAGCGGACCTTGCCGGGCTCGAGCGTCACGAGCTCGCGCTTCCCGCCGGCCAGGGTGTCGTGGATGACGATGGGCATCTCGGGTCGGTCCTCAGGCGGCGATGCGCTTCAGGAGCGCGCGCAGGTTGAGCAGGGCGAGCCCGGCGGCGAGCGCGGCCCCGATGACGGGCAGCCAGGCCGTCCGCGGCCGGTCGCCGTCGCGCAGGACGGGGAAGGCGTCGCCGAGCATGGAGCCGCGCTCGCGCATGGCCGCGACGGCCCCCGCGTAGTCGCCGCGCGCCTTGGCCGGCAGCAGGCGTCCCTCGAACACCGGCGGGCCGCCGCGGCCCGGGCGATCGATCACGAGGTTCGTCCCGGCGAGGCGGCCCACCGTGCGGGACGCCCTCGAGCGCCCCTCCAGCACCGGCACCGCCTCGACGAGCTCGCCGCGGATCTGCGCGAGCCGGTTCTCGCGAGCGAGGTCGAGGTGGTACGCGCCCGGCCCGCCCAGATCGATGGGCTGCAGCGAGGAGAAGAAGTAGGCGACGTCCGGCGAGAGATCCCAGAGGAGCCAGCCGCACACGGCCAGCATGAGCACGGCGAACGTGGGGTTCCTCGCCAGGATGGCCGGCTCGCGCCGCTTCTTCGGCAGGGGCTCGCCCTCCCCGCTCCCCTCCCCGTCGCGGAAGGAGCCGTCCTCGGGACGGCGCACCGTCATCGCGCCGTCCTCACGAGGAGCGCGACGGCGTGCGCCGCGATCCCCTCCTCGCGGCCGACGAAGCCCATGCCCTCCCCCGTCGTGGCCTTCACGCTCACCTGCGCCGGCGAGATGCCGAGCGCCTCGGCGAGCCGGGCCCGCATGTCGGCGGCGCGGGGCGCGATCTTGGGCCGCTTCGCCGCGAGCGTCACGTCGCAGTTCCCGACGCGCCATCCGCGCTCGGCGGCCATGCGCGCGATCTCCCTGAGGAGGACGAGCGAGGAGGCGCCCTTCCAGCGCGGATCGGTGTCCGGGAAGTGCCGGCCCAGGTCGCCCAGGGCCAGCGCGCCGAGCACGGCGTCGCCGATGGCGTGGGCGCAGGCGTCCGCGTCGGAGTGGCCGAGGAGGCCGTCCCCCTCGAACTCCACGCCGCCGAGGACCAGCTTCCGCCCCGGCGCGAAGCGGTGCGTGTCGTAGCCCACGCCGATGGCGACGGGCGCCTCGAGCGCCGCGCGGGCGCGCTCCACGTCCTCGGGCGTGGTGATCTTGAAGTTCCCGGGCTCGCCCGGCACGAGCGTCACCGGCGCCCCGAGGCGCTCGACGAGGGCGCACTCGTCGGTCGCCGAGGCGGCCGCCGGCCCCGCCGCCTCGAAGGCCCGCAGGAGGAGGTCGCGCCGGAAGCCCTGCGGCGTCTGGGCGAGCCAGAGCGCCTCCCGGTCGAGCGTCTCCGCCACGCGGTCCCCACCCGCGCCCGCCGCGCGCTTCACCGTGTCGGTCACGCGCACGGCCGCGAGCGCAGCGC
>DATDDC010000772.1:0-11141 GCA_036523995.1 Anaeromyxobacter sp. | reverse complement strand
TGCATCCTCGGCGCAGCTGCGAACGGCCTACGTTCGCGCCTGGGACGCCGAGGAGGCGGTGGAGCTCTTCGCCCAGGAGCTCCGCGTGGACGGCGTCGAGGAGCGCGGGGACATCAGCGTCCGCGCGAGGACGGAGCGGCGCCTCCGGACATCGGTCTACTCCCCTCATTGACGCGGCGCGATGGGGAGCGCGAGGCGGTCTCGCCCGGGCGGCCGCCCTGCGCGCCCGGGCCGGAGCCGTCGATGGAGAAGCCGCCGAGCGGCGGGACCGAACGCCCGCTCCTCACGAGGGCGGCGATCGCCGCGATGCAGGCGACGAGCGCCCCGTAGACGATCCACGCGAGCACGGTGAGCTGTGGATCCGGGTTCGTGTTCACGAAGGGTCTGGTAGCGCCCCGCCGCGTCACGGCAACGACGTCTTCGCCACGTTTGCGTGACGTCTGGAGACGTCATCGCCTGCGATCGGGATCCGCGAAGCGATACCCCACGCCGCGGACCGTCTCGAGCAGATCGCGAGCGGGTCCGAGCTTCTCCCGCAGCCTCTTCACGTGCGTGTCCAGCGTGCGCGTCTCCAGGTCGGGGCCGTTCCCCCAGACGTCGGCGAGGAGCCGCTCGCGCGACTGCACCCGGCCCAGGCGAGCGGTCAGCGTCGCGAGCAGGCGAAACTCGATCGGCGTGAGCTCGATCTCGGCCCCCTCGATGGAGCAGCGGTGGGCCTCGACGTCGATCTCCAGGGGACCGACGCGCTCGGGCGGCCGTTCGGGAACGGCCGCTCCCGCCATCCGCCGCAGCACGGCCCGGAGCCGGAGCACGAGCTCGCGCATGGAGAAGGGCTTCGTCACGTAGTCGTCGGCGCCGAGCTCGAACCCGACGACCCGATCGATCTCGTCCCCCCGGGCGGTGCAGATCACGATCGGAACGCCGCGCGTCCGCGGGTCGGCCCGGATCTGGCGGCACACCTCCGCGCCGGGAACGCCGGGGAGCATGAGGTCGAGCAGCACGATGTCCGGTACGCTGGCGCGGAGCTGCTCGAGCGCGCGCTCTCCCGACTCGGCCAGAAGGGTCTCGAACCCCGCCGCGCGGAGATTGGAGTCGAGGAGCGTCCTCATGTCTCGCTCGTCCTCGATGACGAGCACCGTGGGCATGGAGCATGTTTCGCTCGCCGTCGTGACGCGCTCGTCGCGTCGCCGTGACGGATGCGCGACGAAGGGACGCTTCCGCCCCTCCCGCCCGCCGCGCCCTGCAGGGCGTCACCGAGCCGACACGCACGACACGGAGGCGACGCGGCGAGTTCACGCGAAGACGCCCGCCCGAGCCGTCCCGTGATCGAGGGGCAGCGGTGTCCTACTGCGCGAAGACGGCTGATTCACCATCCGTGAAAGGACACCGAGATGGCTCCCCCCGATACGGCACACCAGCTCGTCTCCTTCGACAGGAGCTCCCGCAGGCCCGAGCCGCCGCCGCCCTCGCGCGCCATCGCGATGAGCTTCCTCGAGGGTACCCGCATCGTCACCCTCGACGAGCTGCGCGACAACGACATCACGCGCTACCAGGTCACGAAGTTCTACCAGGAGCAGATCCGCAAGAGCGGCTACTACGAGCAGCTCCGGCACATCGTCGAGCCGTCGCTCCGGGAGTTCGACAGCCCCGGCTCCCTCGACACGAGCGGCGAGCACGACAACACGGTCGTCCCCGGGCTGCAGCACAAGTACCCGCAGACGGGGCTCCTGCTCGTCACCGACCGCTGCGCCTCGTACTGCCGCTACTGCTTCCGCAAGCGCATCGTCGGCAACGACTCGGACGAGATCGCGCCCGACTACGCGCGCGTGGCGGCGTACATCCGCGCGCACCCCGAGATGAACAACGTGCTCCTCTCCGGCGGAGACCCCTTCGTGCTCGGCACGAAGAAGCTCCACCACATCATGGACTACCTCCTGCCGCTGCCGAACCTGACCTCGATCCGCTTCGGATCGAAGACCATCGCCTTCTACTCGCCCCGCTTCGCGGACCCCGAGCTGCCCGCCCTCTTCGAGCGCATCCTGGCGGCGGGCAAGTCCCCGGTCATCGTCGCGCACTTCGACCACCTGGGAGAGATCTCCGACGAGGCGGTGAAGAACATCCGCGCCCTGCGCGAGCGCGGCGTGCAGTTCCTCAACCAGACGGTGCTCCTCAACCGCGTCAACAACGACCCGGAGATCATCGCCCGGACCTTCGCCCGGCTCCACGAGATCGGCGTCCGGCCCTACTACCTGTTCCAGGGGAGGCCGGTGAAGGCCGCCTCGCACTTCCAGGTGCCGCTGCGCGAGGGGGTCGAGATCGCACGCGGGGTGAACGCGCGGCTCAGCGGGATCCAGAAGACCTTCAAGTACATCATGTCGCACCGCACCGGGAAGATCGAGATCCTCGACCTCGGCAGCGACGGCCGCCTGTACATGCGCTACCACCAGAACAAGCACCCCGAGGACGTGGGGAGGCTGTTCTCGCGGCCCTACGTGGAAGGGGCCTGCTGGCTCGACGACCTGCCCGAGGCCTGAGGTGTCGCCCGTGCGCACCCAGGAGACGCCGCCTCGCGAGCCGCAGCAGGCCGCCGTGTCCACCGCCTTCCCGCTCGCCACCGAGGCCGCCGTCGGAATCCTCCGGCGCGGCGGCAACGCGGTGGACGCCGCCGTCGCCGCCGGCTGGGCGCTCTCGGTCTGCGAGCCGAGCGCCTCGGGGCTGGGCGGGCAGGCCACGGCCCTGCTCCGCCTGGCGAACGGCGACCTGCGGGTCGTCGACGGCCACTCCCACGCGCCGCGCCGCGCCTCGCTCTCGAGCATCGGCCCGGACGAGCAGAGGCGCGGCCATCGCTCCTGCACCATCCCGTCCATGCCGGCGACGCTCGAGCACCTGCATCGGAGGCACGGGCGGCTGCCGTGGCGCGAGGTGCTCGCGCCGGCGGCCTCCATCGCGGAGCGTGGATTCGCCGTCACCGATCTGCTGCGCCGGCAGACGCAGTGGGTGGCGAGGTTCCTGCGCGAGGACCCCGCGGCCTCGGCGCTCTTCCTGCGGAACGGCGAGCCGCCCCGGGCCGGAGAGATCCTGCGCCAGCCCCGGCTCGGGGAGACCCTCCACCGCATCGCGGAGCTCGGCGCGGGCGACCTCTACCACGGGTCGATGGCGAGGGACGTCGCCGACGACATGCGGGAGCACGGCGGCCTCGTCGACGAGGAGGACCTGGCGAGGTTCTCCGGCCCCGTCGAGCGGGAGCCCCTGTCCGCGCCCTATCGCGGCTTCGAGGTCGCGAGCGTGCCGCCGCCCGGCGGCGGCGTGCAGCTCCTCGTCGCGCTGAAGCTGCTCGAGCACCTGCTCCCTCGCTGCGCCGAGTCGACGCTCGAGGAGTGGTACGCGGCCATCGCGCTCTCCACCTACGGCGCCTTCGAGATGCGCGAGCTCTTTCCCATCCCGCCGCAGGCGATGACGCCGTCCGTGCAGGCGTACCTCCTGAGCGAGGAGCGCGCCGCGGAGATCGCGGAGACCTTGCGCCGCGGGGTGCGGGGGGTCCACGGGCCGGTGGAGGAGCCCGGCGACACCACGCACCTCACCGTGGCCGACGCGGACGGGAACGTCGTCGCCCTGACCCAGTCCATCCAGTCCGTGTTCGGCGCGAAGGTCGCGAACGCGAAGCTCGGCTTCCTCTACAACAACTACCTGCGAACGTGCCCGCGCCACCCGCACCCCTCGCAGCTCGGCCCCAACTCCCGGGCGCGCTCGAACGCCTCTCCGGCGCTGGTGCTGGAGAGGACCGAGGGCGGGACGCGTCCCGTCCTGGCGCTGGGATCGGCCGGGAGCCGCCGCATCACCTCGTCGCTCCTGCAGGTGACGAGCAACGTGGTGGACCGCGGAATGGCGATCGGGGAGGCCATCGACGCGCTTCGCATCCACGCCCTCCTGAGCGGGCGCGTGTGGATGGAGAACCGGATCGCCCTCCCCGGCCTCGTGGAGTGGCTCCGGCAGCACTTCCTCGACGTGGTGACGAAGGGCGCCCGCAGCTTCGCCATGGGAGCGGTGCACGCGCTGCAGTTCCTTCCCGGCGCGACGCTCGCGGGAGCGGACCCTCGCCGCGACGGCGCCGCCGCCACCCTGCCGCGAACGGAGGGCAGATGACCGGGAACCCCGTCGATCCCCGGAGCGCGCCTGCCCGGGGGGCCGTTCCACGGCTCGAGAGCTCCTGGCTCCTCCTGGCCCTCGTGGCGCTCCCCGCGGCCGTGATGACGGCGAGGCTGCCGCTCTTCCCCACCTCGCGGTGGCTGAACGAGACGTTCTCGCTCCTCGACCTGCCAGCGCGCATGCACCATCACGCGGAGCTCGTGATCTTCATCCCCCTGAGCGCGGTGGTGGTGTGCTTCTTCCGGCTGACGCTCGGACTTCCCGTCCTGAGCCTCTTCCGGCCCATCCTCACGGCGGTCGGCTTCCAGATCGTGGGCATCCGCCTCGGCCTCGCCTTCCTGCTCCTCGTCCTCGGCGCGGTCGTCCTCATGAAGCCGCTGCTCAAGGGAGCTCACTACTACGTCCGCGTGCCGCTCGTGCTGAGCCTCACCGCCGCGTGCCTGGTGGTGCCCTTGATGATGTACGGGTGGTGGCACCTCCAGACCCTGCGTCAGGTCGGCTACTTCCCCATCATCTCGCTCGCCCTCATGTGCGAGGCGTTCACGAAGATCCTGAACGACAGGGGGCTGCGAGCGGCCCTCTGGCCCACGATCAACACCATCGTCGCCGCCATCGCCATCACGCTCGTCTTCGGCATCCCCGGCGCCATGCACCTCATGCTCGGGTATCCCGAGATCCTGTTCATGCAGGGCGGCGTCGTCCTGCTCATCGGCAGGTACCTCGACCTCCAGCTCCTCGCTGGAAGGGATCCCTTCGCGACCGCCGCGCCGGACGCGACCGGCGCTCGACCCCCGCAGACCTCCCACCTGCGCGTGGTGGGCAACGACTGAGGAGACCCATCGTGAAGATCGCCATCGTGAGGAACAGCGCCGCCGGGCTCGTGAACCACCGGTTCGGCCAGGCCAGCCCCGAGACCTACGCGGAGAAGACCATCGTGGCCGTGGCCGAGGCGCTGCGCGGCGAGGGCCACGAGGTGGCGGTGTGCGAGGGCGACACCACGCTCTTCGCGTCGCTGGCGAGGTTCATGCCCGCCGGGCCGGCGGGACGGCCCGGCGGCATGGTGTTCAACATGTCGTACGGGATCCAGGGCGAGTGCCGCTACACGCACGTGCCGAGCATGCTCGAGATGGCCGGCATCCCGTACACCGGCTCGGGCCCGTTCGGGCATTCGCTCGCGCTCGACAAGGTGGTCACGAAGAAGCTCCTGATCGACGCCGGCATCCCCACGCCGAGGTACGCGGTCCTGGCGAGCGGCGCGCACGACCCCGGCGACCTCCGCTTCCCGCTCGTGGTGAAGCCGAAGCACGAGTCGACGAGCTTCGGGCTCCGGCTCGTGCAGGATCGAGCGGGCCTCTCCCGCGCCGTGGACGCCATCGTGGCGCAGTACCGGCAGGAGGCGCTCGTCGAGGAGTACATCGACGGCCGCGAGGTCTGCGCCGGCCTGCTCGGGAACGATCGCATGGAGCTCCTGCCGCTCGTCGAGCAGGACTTCCGCGGCCGCGCGCGGCGCATCGTGACGTGGGAGGACAAGTTCCACAAGGTCGCCGACGAGCCCGCGAAGATCTGCCCGGCTCCCCTGGACGAGGCGCTGGCGCGGCGCATCCGCGAGGCCTCGCTCGCGACCTTCCGCGCCTGCCACTGCCGGGACTACGCGCGCGTGGACATCCGCATCGACGCCGCGGGCTCGCCGTACGTCCTCGAGATCAACTCCATGGCCTCGCTGGGCGCCTCGGGCTCCTACGTGCTCGCCGCGCGGACCGCGGGCCACTCCTTCGCGACGCTCGCCGGCAGGATCGTGGACGTGGCGCACGCCCGCTACTTCGACGTTCCGGCGCCGCGCGAGGCGCGCGAGGGCCGCCGCACGAACGGCGGGCCGGAGACCCACGGGCTCCCCTCGAGCGCGTAGCGCCACGGCCTCTCGGCCCAGGGGCCGGCGTAGTCCACGTTCACCCGCCGCCCCGAGAGGATCTTCTCGCGTGGCCGGGGGCCGTCCTCGATGAAGAGGTCGCCGCCGAGGAGATCGCTCCCGTTGTCGTGCTCGCGCCGGATGGCGAGGGCGCGGCAGAGGTTCCCGGGCCCGCGCGTCGAGTGGAGGCATCCCTCGACCGGCTCGCCCGAGCGGATCAGCACCGCCGAGGGGAACCCCTCCTCGCCGCTCACGACGTTCATGCAGTGGCTCGTCCCGTAGACGAGATAGACGTAGGCGAAGCCCGGCGGGCCGAACATGATGGCCGAGCGCGCCGTGCGGCCGAAGCGCGCGTGCGAGGCCCGGTCGCCCGGGCCGTGGTAGGCCTCGGTCTCGACGATGCGCGCCGCGCGCCGGACGCCTCCCTCGACGTGGACGAGGATCTTGCCGAGGAGCTCCCGCGCGACGGTGCGGGTGTCGCGGTCGTAGAAGGCGCGGGGGAGCTTCACGGCCGCGTTCGCACCGTCTCCCGCCACACTCCGGCCTCGACGAACACGCCGAGGAGCGGCGCGTCCACCTGGCCCCGCTTCGCCTCGTCCGCGAGGATGTCGAGCGCCTTCTCCGGCGGGA
Source organism: Anaeromyxobacter sp. (assembly GCA_036523995.1). Classification (GTDB taxonomy): domain Bacteria; phylum Myxococcota; class Myxococcia; order Myxococcales; family Anaeromyxobacteraceae; genus Anaeromyxobacter. Next base: position 4,459 of record DATDDC010000772.1, on the reverse strand, counting down.
GCGCCTTCTTGTAGGGGCGATCGCTCGCGGTGAGCGCGTCGTAGATGTCCGAGATGGTCATCATGCGCGTCTCGACGGCGATGGCGCTCGCCGGCACGCCGCGCGGGTAGCCCCGTCCGTCGAGCTTCTCGTGGTGGCCGTAGGCGATCTCGGGGACCCGCCGGAGCGTGCGCGTCCAGGGGATCTGCGAGAGGAAGCGGTACGTGTGCGACACGTGCCCCTCGATCTCCTTCCGCTCGGCCTCGGAGAGCGAGCCCTTGGGGATGGAGAGGCACGAGATCTCGTAAGCCGTGACGAGCGGCTTCTCCGCGCCCCGCGGATCGACGAACGTCGTGGCGGCGAGGGCGGCGAGCCTCGCGGAGGCCTCGGCGGGGAGCACGGTGGGCCGGTTCGCGGCGAGGACGACCTCCCAGAGCGCGTCGAGCTCGCGTTGCCGCTCCACCACGGCGGCGTCGGGCTTTCCCTCCAGGCGGGCCCTGAGCCGTTCGCTCTCGAGCCCGGCCCGCGCCACGTCGAAGCGCGCCCGCACGAGGTCGAGCTCGTGCGGGTAGAGCTTGTCGCCCTTCACGAGCACGTTCTCGCGCACCCCGACCTTGCCGAAGTCGTGGAGGAGCGCCGCGTAGCGGAGCTGCTGGAGCGAGGGAGCGTCGAAGGCCACGCCGCGCCAGGGAGCGGGCGGAGCCTTCTCCACCGCGCGGGCGAGGTCCACGGTGAGCAGGGCCACCCGCCCCGAGTGGCCGGCGGTGGTGGGATCGCGCTGCTCGATGGCGACGACGGCCGCCTGCACGAAGCCCTCGAAGAGCCGCTCGATCTCCTCGTTCAGGACGGCGTTCTCGATGGCGGAGGCCGCGGGGCCGGCGAGCGCGCCGAGGAGCTCCTCGTCCTCCGCGCTGAAGACGCCGTCCCTCCGGTTGAGCGCCTGGAGGACGCCCACCACCTCACCGCGGGTGTTGCGCATCGGCACGGCCAGGATCGTGCTCGTCCTGTAGCCCGTGCCGCGGTCCACCTCGCGGTTGAAGCGCGGGTCGGCGTAGGCGTCGTCGATCCGCACGGCCGCGCCCGAGGCCGCCACCGCCCCCACGATCCCCGCGCCGAGCGGCACGCGAATCATCTTCGTGCCGTGCGCGACCTTGCTCCACAGCTCGCCCTTCTCGCGATCGACGAGGAAGAGCGTGCAGCGATCCGCCTCGGCGACCTTGGCCGCCTCGTCCACCACGAGCGCGAGCAGGCGATCGAGCTGGCGCTCCGCGGTCATGGCCTTGGCGACGTCGAGGATCGACTGCAGCTTCCGGAGGCGCCGGGACAGGATCTCGTCAGTCATGCGGACCGCCCCGGGGCAAGGGCCGCGCGCGGCGCGGCCGAGGTCGACGATTCTTCCGGACGCTACCAAGCCGCGGTCCGCCTCGGCAAACGGCTCCGCGTGAAGAGCCCGCGACGCGGCGCGGCGCCCCGCCCGGGAGACCCGCGTTCCCGGTGGACTCGCCTCTCGGCGCAGAGTTAGGAATCCCGGCGAAAATGCGCCGCGCCAAGATCGTCGCAACGCTCGGGCCCGCCTGCTCCGACGCCGCCGTGCTCGAGAAGCTCCTCGAGCTCGGGGTGGACGTCGCGCGCTTCAACTTCTCGCACGGTCAGCACGAGGAGCACGCGCAGGGGCTCGATCGCATCCGCGCCGCCTCCCGCCATCTGGGCAAGGCCGTGGCGGTCCTCCAGGACCTCCAGGGACCGAAGATCCGCACGGGCCCGCTCAAGGCCGGCAAGGAGGGCGTCCACCTCGAGACCGGCTCCGAGATCGTCATCACCACGGAGGCCGAGATCGCCGGCGACGAGCGGATCATCTCCACGACCTATCCCCATCTCGCCGAGGACGTCCGGCCGGGAGATCGCCTCCTCGTGGACGACGGGCTCCTCGAGTTCCGCGTGCTCTCCACCGACGGAAAGCGCGCCCGCGCCGAGGTGGTGGAGGGCGGCGTGCTCGGGGAGCACAAGGGCATCAACCTGCCGGGCGTGGCGCTCCGCACCGAGGCGCTCTCCGAGAAGGACAAGGCCGACCTCGCCTTCGGGATCGCGCACGGCGTCGACTACGTGGCCCTCTCCTTCGTGCGCTCCGCCGCCGACATCGAGCTCTGCCGCGGCGAGATGGAGAAGGCCGGCCGCGTCGTGCCCGTCATCGCGAAGATCGAGAAGCCGGAGGCGCTCGAGAGCATCGACGGGATCATCGCCGCGGCCGACGGCGTCATGGTGGCGCGCGGCGACCTCGGGGTGGAGATCCTCCCGGAGCGCGTGCCGCTCATCCAGAAGGAGCTGTGCCGGAAGGCGAACGCGGCGGGGAAGCCCGTCATCATCGCCACGCAGATGCTGAACTCGATGATCGAGCACCCGCGCCCCACGCGCGCCGAGGCGACCGACGTGGCGAACGCCGTCTGGGACGGCGCGGACGCGGTGATGCTCTCGGGCGAGACCGCGAGCGGGAAGTACCCGCTCCTCGCCGTGCAGATGATCGATCGGATCGTCCGCGAGGCCGAGGCGGGCCTCCCGCCGCGCGAGCTGGGGCTCCGCGGCATCGCGCCGGACGAGCCCGGCGTGCCGACGAACGAGGTCATCGCGGCGGCGAGCTGCGAGGCCGCCGCCGCCTCGTCCGCGGTGGCCATCTGCTGCTTCACGCTGCGCGGCGAGACCGCCCGGCTCCTCGCGCAGTTCCGCCCCCACGTGCCCATCATCGCGTTCTCGCCGGACCAGGCGATCCGGCGGCGCCTCGCGCTCCATTGGGGCGTCGTGCCCAAGGTGATGGAGCCCGTGAAGAACGCCGACCTCATGACCGAGCTCGTCTCGGACCGGCTCCTCGCGGACGGCCTCGCCGCGCCGGGCCATCGCGTGGTGCTGGTGTACGGATCGCCGCTCGGCATCCCCGGACAGACGAACTCGATCCGGCTTCACGAGATCGCGCAGCCGCCCGATCGCGGCGCCGGGCAGAAGTACCGCGTGCCGATCTGAGCGGGTCCATCGCGACCGGCGCGCCGGGCCGGCGCCACCCCGGCCTGTCGAATGGGCCCGTCACGGCCGATGCGGCCGTACCGCCTTCGGCTGGGGCCCCACCCCGCCTGGCGTTATACGTGCCGCCATGGACCTCGACGCCCTCCGCCAGGCCCTCGCCGAGCTTCGCCTCGACGGCTGGCTCCTCTACGACTTCCACGGCCAGAACCCGACGGCCGTCCACGTGCTCGGGCTCTCGGGGAAGATGCTCACCCGCCGCTTCTTCCTCCTGCTCCCGCGCGCGGGCGAGCCGGTCCTCCTCGCGCACGCCATCGAGCTGTCGCAGTTCGGGCCCGAGGTGCCGGGGCGGCGGGAGCGCTTCGCCTCCTGGCAGTCGCTCCGCGACGGCCTCGGGCGCGCGCTCGGCGCCCTGCCCAAGGGGGCGCGCGTGGCGATGGAGTACATGCCGGGCGGCACGATCCCCACGCTCTCGCGGGTGGACGCGGGCACGATCGAGCTCGTGCGCTCCTTCGGGGTCGAGGTGGTGTCCTCGGCGGACCTCGTGCAGCGCTTCCTCTGCCGCCTGGACGCGGCGCAGGTCGAGAGCCACAAGCGCGCCCTCGCCGCCATCGACGCCGCGAAGGACGCCGCCTTCGAGCGCATCGGCGCCGCGCACCGGCGCGGCGAGGCGCCCCTCGAGACGGACGTCCAGGCCTTTCTCATGGACCGCTTCCGCGAGGCGGACCTCGAGACGGACCACGCGCCCATCGTGGCGGTGAACGGGCACGCCGGCGATCCGCACTACTCGCCCTCGGCCGCGACGCCGACCCCCATCCGCAAGGGCGACCTCGTCCTCATCGACCTCTGGGCCCGCGGCAAGGGCCCGCGCGACGTGTACGCCTACATCACCTGGATGGGCTTCTGCGGCGACCGGCCGCCGGAGAAGCTCCAGGAGATCTTCCGCGTCGCCGCGGACGCGAGGGACGCGGGCCTCGAGGCCATCGCCCGGGCGCGGCGCGAGGGCAGGACCCTCGCCGGCTTCGAGGTCGACCGCGTGGTGCGCGACCGCATCGCCGCCGCCGGCTTCGGCGATCGCTTCGTCCACCGCACCGGCCACTCCATCGAGACGCGCGTCCACGGCGACGGGGCGAACCTCGACGACCTCGAGACGCACGACACCCGGCCGCTCGTGCCCGGGCTGTGCTTCTCCATCGAACCCGGCATCTACCTGCCCGAGGAAGGGCTCGGCGTCCGGACCGAGATCGACGTGTTCCTCGCCGAGGACGGGCCGAAGGTCTTCTCGAGGATCCAGCAGGAGCTCGTGCGGGTCTGAGCGGTCAGGCCCCGCGCCAGGACGGGCCCACCTCGATGGCGATCGCCTCTCCGCGCGCGCAGAGGACGCCGCCGGAGGTGAGGGTGCACTCGACGACGTGCTTCCGGCCCTTCGTCTCGCGCACGCGGGCGCGGAGCTCCGCGGGCGCGGCGATCG
>DATDDC010000771.1:0-8829 GCA_036523995.1 Anaeromyxobacter sp. | reverse complement strand
CCGGGGGGCGGCGCCGCCGGCGCGGTGAGGACGGGATCAGGCGGGCAGCGCCGCCGGCGCGCTGCCCAGCAGCAGCCCCTCGATCTCGCGGAGGTGCCGGCGCATGGCGTTCTCCGCGGCGCTCGGGGAGCGGCGCTGGATCGCCCTCAGGACGCGGCCGTGCCCCTCGAGCGATCGCTCCAGGCGTCCGTCCACCTGGAGGTAGCGCGCCCGGCTCTCGCGCATGAGGTCCATGAGCACGTCCACCACCTTGTTCACCACGGTGTTTCCCGAGGCCATGGCGACGAGGTAATGGAACTCGGAGTCCTCCTCGATGGTGCTCTCGCGGCGGCGGGTCTTCTCCCGCTGGCGGCGCAGGACGTCCTGCATGCTCGCGATCTGCTCCGGCGTCGCGTGCGCGGCGGCGCGCGCGGCGAAGGCGGGCTCGACGATCCTGCGGATCTCGAGCAGCTCGGCGACGAGCTCCCGCTTGGGAACGAGGGCGGCCGAGAGCGGGCCGATGAGGGACTCCGCCGACAGGTGCTGCACGACCGTGCCCTCGCCCTGCCGCGAGCGCACGAGCCCCATGAGCTCGAGCGTGCGGATGGCGTCGCGCACCGAGCCGCGGCTCACCTGGAAGCGGTGCACCAGCTCGCGCTCCGGCGGCAGCCGATCGCCCGGCTTGAGCCGGCCGTCGCCGATCATCCCCTGGAGCTGCTTCGCGACCTGCTCGTAGAGCCGCGGCCGGCGGATGGCCTCGATCCCGCGGAGGTGCGGCTCGGGCTCGTCGATCTCCTGGCGCTCGCCGAGGCGCCCGGGACTCATGCTCCCCTCCTCGCCGCCTGCCGTCTCGTGATGATCGCCTCGACGGATCGGATGTGCTTGCGCATGGCGCGCTCCGCCGCCCCCGGCTCGCGGCGGCGAATGGCGCGCAGGACCAGCCGGTGCCCGGACAGGGAGGACTGGGCCCGCTCGCGGTCCACGAGGAAGTGCCGGCGGGTCTCGGTGAGGAGGCCCACCAGCGTGTCCAGCACGGCCAGCATGACGCGGTTGCCCGCGGCGCGCGCGATGGTCGTGTGGAACTCCGTGTCCTCCTCCACGGCCATCTCCCCCCGCTTCAGCTTCCTGCGCTGCCTGAGGAGGATGTCCTCCATCTGCTCGATCTGCTCGGGGGAGGCGTGCGCCGCGGCCCGGGCCGCCAGGGGCGGCTCGAGCATGCAGCGCACCTCCATGAGCTCCTGGACGAGGGCCCGCTTGCGGACGAGCGTGCCGGCGAGCTCGGCGACGAGGGCATCGGACGAGAAGGCCTGCACGACCGTCCCGCCGCCCTGCCGCGCCTTGACGACGCCCCTCACCTCCAGGATGCGGATGGCATATCGAAGTCTGTCGCACATCTACGCACAGGTGATAGACGATGTCGCCGGCCGAACTCTGGTGGCGGCGTCTGACCTCGAGGCTGACCTGCGTAAGACTGAGGGCAAGAAGAGCGAGGTCGCAAAGCGAGTGGGTGAACTGCTCGGCGAGCTTCCTCTCCGACGGCAGCTTGTCGCCGGGCTTCAGCACGCCGTCCTCGACGAGCTGGTGGATGTGCCCGAGGATGCTCTCGTAGACGCGCACCGCGCCGGGCGTCTCGGACGGCGGGTCGGAACCGGGCCCGATCAGGGCCAGCCGGCTGCGCAGGTCTCGTTCCGATCGCATCAGGGAAGCTCCTCAGCCGAGCGGCAGGGTGGACGGGGGAGGGGGATAGAGCGCGTAGAGCACCGCGAGGAGGATGACCGTCGCCTGTCCGGCGCAGCACACGACGACGGTGCGGATCCCCTGCGGCGGCCCCGAGGCGACGAGGTACAGGCCCAGCTCCAGCGCGAGGACGACGGCGCAGGTCGCGAGGAGCGCGAGCAGCTCGGGACCGCGGCGGAGGAGCGGCGACCTCACCGCGTTTCCCATGATCCAGGCTTGGGCGGTCTCGGCGCCGACGCCGGCGAGGGCGTACCAGGCCACCCGCGCCGCGGCGCTGCTCGCGGACACCCCGGCGAGCGCGCTCACGAGGCCCAGCGCCGCGCCCAGCGGCCTCGCCAGCCCCCGGCTCCGCTTCTCGCCGAACCAGCTCGCGAACGGCACGCACAGGAGCTCCCCGAGGATGAAGGCCGCGAAGGCGTTCCCCGTGGCGGCGAGCGCGTCCTCGAGCGCGTCGGACGCGGAGATGCGGAGCAGCGGGAGCGCGCACAGCACCATGCCCACCGCCATCATCCCGACGGCGGAGATCTCCAGCCGTGCCCACAGCGACGAGATGCGGGGCTGACGGCCGCCGGCGATCGCCTCGCTCATCGCTCGCTCCTCATCCCCGGCGCGGGTGCAGGCCTGCGAGGACGACGCTACGATGGCCGGAGATCGGACACCTTGACGGCCGTCATGTGGTGCGACGACTTCCCCCGTCCCCTCCAGCGCGTGACCCACGCGCGCACGGAGCGCGTCCCATGCCTCGCGCGCGACCGCGCAGCGCGTCCTCGCCCCGCGGAGCCGGGGAGGGCGCCCGCGCGGGCCCCCTTCACGGACGGTCGTGCTTGTCGGCGCGCCGCTTGCCGAAGAGGAGGCGCCGCTCCAGCCGGGCGCGGAGCGCCGCGTAGAAGGCGTCCAGGAAGCGCTCGTCCGCGACGCTCTCGCCGGACCAGCGGATCTTCTCGCGCACCTTGGCGGCCACGGTGCGGACGGCGTCGTCGTGGCCGGGCTGGCCGCGCCGGCGCAGGACGTCCTCCAGGACCTGCAGCTCGTACACGCCGTACACGTCGAGCTGCTCGTCGGTGAACGCGATCGCCTCCTTGGCCCGCGCCACGGCGAGATCCTCGAGGAGCACGGCGTCGGGCGTGCGCACCACCACGGTGCCCGCGACGAGATCCCCGACGCGGAGCCGGTCCCGGTTGAAGAGCGGCAGGAAGCCGAACACGAGCATCCAGGCCGTGGCCGCGAGGCGCGACCAGACGGGCGCGCCGGGGAAGAGCGCGTCCGGCGCGAAGAGGGCCGCCATGGGCAGGAACAGCTCCAGCTCGCGGGTGAGGTTCCTCGCGATGATGGCCTCGGCGGTGAGCGGGCCGCCGCGCGCCTCCACGGCGCGGATGCGCAGCCGCCGCTTCCCCGGCGTCTGCCCCTGCCAGGCCAGCTCGAAGAACGCGAAGTAGAAGGTGCGCACCAGGAACACGGCCAGCACGGCCACGGCGAGGATGAGGTCCGACTCGAGGAAGCCTCGCGCCGCGAGGAGGGCGAGCGGGACCACGATGGCGAGGACGATCACGCCGATGGCGAGGAAATCCAGGGCGAACGCGCCGATCCGGTCGCCGGCCAGGGCCACCGTGAAGCGGACCGGCACGCCTTCGGGCGTCACCACCTCGCGCAGCCGCTCCGTCGCGTCAGCCATGCCCGCGCCCCCGGCTCGAAGGCTCGCGCCCGCTCGTGGCGAGGTACGCGAAGAGCACGCCCGCGGCGCCGAGCGCCACCGCGTAGCGCACCGGCACCGAGTGGACGAGCTGCCGGAAGATCCCCTCGATGAGCGCGGCCACGAAGAAGAGCGCCACCGCGCCGAGCGCGACCACGCCCGCCTCGCGCCCGCGCCGCGCCAGGCCGGCGAGCCGCTCCTCGCGGCCGGGGAAGAGGAGCGCCTGGCCGAGCGCCATCCCCGCGGCCCCGCACAGGGCGACGGCGGTGAGCTCGGTGACGCCGTGGGGAAGCACCCAGGCGAAGAACTCGAGCGAGAGGCCGCGGCTCGCGTAGACCGCGGCGAAGGCGCCGAGGACGAGGCCGTTCGAGAAGAGGAGGAGCGCCGCCGGCACCCCGCCCGCGAACCCGACGGCGAAGGCCATGATGCCGATGCGGGCGTTGTGCTGGAAGAGGAACATGGCGAACGTCTTCAGCATGCCGGCCACGTCCTTCTTCCCTCCGTACAGCACCTCGCGGAGCGACGCCGTCGAGGAGGCCGGCCCGCGCCCCTGCGCGTACATGGGATCGACGAAGGCGTAGAAGCGCTCGCCGTCCGAGGCGGTGAGGGCGAAGCCCGTGACCGCGCCGAGCACGAGGAGCGCCGCGGCGATGGCGACGTGCCAGGCGTGCGCGCGCACCGCCCGGGGGAAGCGGCGGACGAAGAAGTCGCCCAGCGCCTCGCGCAGCCGGCGGCGCGAGGCGTAGACGGCGAGGTAGGCGCGGCCGGACAGGGACTCCAGGTACTCGACCACGTTGCGGTCGAGGGAGATGGCCCGCGCCACCGAGAGCGACGACAGCGCCGCGCGGTAGAGCGCCGGGAGCCGCGCCAGCTCGGCGGGCGAGAGCGCGCGCGTGCCGCCCTTCTCGAGCCGGACGACGAGCCCCTCGAGCTCGCGCCACGACCCTTCGCGCTCCGCGCGGAACGCGGCGGACTTGAGCAGGACGGTCATGGCGACCCCCGCGCCATCACCCCACCAGCTCCCGCCGCTTGATGTCGAGGTAGCGGTTCACGAGCCGGGCGGACACCTCGGCGGGCGCGGCGTCCACGCACTGCACGCCGAAGCGGCGCAGCCGGGCGATGACCCGCTCCCGCTCGCGCACGAAGTCGGAGGCCACCACCGAGCGGTAGACGTCCCCGAGGCGCCGGGGCCGCGCCAGGGCGGCCTCGTCCAGCGCCGGATCCCGCAGCGCCACGAAGAGGACGAGCTGGCGCCGCGCCAGCCGGGAGAGGTTCTCGACCATGAGCTCGGCCGTGACGGTGTCCACGAACTCGGTGAACACGACCACGAGGGAGCGGCGCCGCAGGCGGGTGGAGAGGTCGGTGAGCCCGAGCGTGAAGTTCGTCTCCGCCGTCGAGTAGTCGAGCTGGGCGGAGAGCGCCTTGAGGCGCGGGAAGGCGCCGAGCCCGCCCTGCGGCTCGGCCCAGGCGCGGCCGGCGCTGTCGAACCCGTAGAGCCCCACCCGGTCGCCGAGGCGAAGGCTCACGTAGGCGAGCAGGAGCGCAGAGGTGACGGCGTGGTCGAGGCGCGGGATGCCGAGGAGCGGCTCGGACATGAGGTGGCCCGTGTCGAGCGCGAGCACCACCTGGTGGTTCCGCTCGGCGCGGAACTCCTGGCAGAGGAGCTTGCGGTGGCGCGCCGAGGCCTTCCAGGAGATGGCGCGGTGGTCGAGGCCGGGGACGTACTCGACGAGCGCCTCGAACTCGGACCCGTCGCCCACGAAGCGCTCCACCTGGACGCCCGTGCTGATCTCGCGCGAGCCGAAGAAGCGGAGCGCGGCGGCGCGCACGGGGCGGAGGTTCGGGACGACGGCGACGGTCCGGCCCAGGGCGACGCGGCGCCGGCGCCGGGCCAGGCCGAGCGGGCCGCTCCAGCGGAGCCACGCCTCGTCGAGCGTGACGCGGCCGCGGCGGCGGGCGAGGAGCTTCACCTCGGCGCGGCCCTCCGCCCCCGCGGCGAGCCGCACCTCCTGCGGCGGCTGCGGGGCGAGGTCCGCGTGCAGGTCGACGACGAGCTCGAGGTCGCGCACGGCCCGCGGCGCGCGGAGGGACACCACCGCCGTGCCCTCCTCGCCCACCGCGAGGCTCTCCGGCGACGACACCTCCACCGCCAGCCGGGCGGGCGGGAGCGAGAGGATGGCGTCGAGCCCGAGCGCCACCGCCACGAGCGCCGCCCCGACGATCCACGCGCCCACGAGGCGCGGGTGGACGAGCGCGGGCAGGAGCGAGAGCGGAAAGAGCCCGGCGGCGAGCGCGATGGCGCGTGGCGTCGGCGAGATCACCTGGGGGCCTCCACCTCCTCGATCGTCCGCTTCACGGCGGTCTCCGCCGTCATCCCCTCCACCTCGGCGCCGGGGGCGAGCACCACGCGATGGCGCAGGACCGGGAGGGCGAGGGCCTTCACGTCGTCGGGGATGACGAAGCCGCGCCCCTGGATCGCCGCGTGGGCGCGGGACGCGGTGGCGAGCATGTTCGCGGCGCGCGGCGAGGCGCCGGCGAGGAGGGCCGGGCGGCCGCGCGTGGCGCGCACCAGGTCCACGACGTAGTCCACGATGGGATCCTCGAGCCGGATCTCGGCCACGGCGCGGCGCATGGCGAGGAGGTCCTCGAGGCGCGTGACCGGCGCGATGCCGAACTCGGCGATGGGCGGGGTGGCGGTCCGGTGGCCGTGCACGCGCACCATGGCGCGCTCCTCGTCGCGAGATGGGTACGACACGTCCACCTTGAAGAGGAAGCGATCGAGCTGCGCCTCGGGCAGGGGATAGGTCCCCTCCTGCTCGATGGGGTTCTGCGTCGCCACGACCATGAAGGCGGCGGGGAGCGCGTGCGTCACCCCGTCGATGGTGACGGCCCGCTCCTGCATGGCCTGGAGGAGGGCGGCCTGCGTCTTCGGCGGCGCGCGGTTGATCTCGTCCGCGACGAGCACCTCCGCGAAGATGGGCCCCTTGGTGAGGACGAACCGGTTCGTCTGGAAGTTGAAGAGGTTCGTGCCGAGCACGTCGCCGGGCATGAGGTCCGGCGTGAACTGGATGCGGCCGAAGCCGATCCCGAGCGCGGTGGCGAAGGCGCGCGCCAGCAGCGTCTTCGCGACGCCGGGAACGCCCTCCACGAGCACGTGCCCGTCCGAGAGCAGCGCCACGAGCAGGAGGTCGAGGGCGCGGTCCTGGCCCACGACGACCTTGTGGACCTCAGCCCTGAGCCGCTCCGTCGCGGCGCGGATCTCCGTGAGCTCCATCCGTCATCTCCTCTCTCAAGCGGTGGATGATCTGGGCGGTGCGCACCGCCTCCTCCTCTCCGCCCTTGCGGCGGGTCCCGAGCCGGCGCACCCGCTCCTCGGCCTCGCGCAGGTGCGCGCCCCGGCCGCGCGCCTCCGCGACGCGGGCCACCCAGGCGTCCGTCTCGCCCGTCTCGCCAGGCGGGCGCAGGCGGTGCGCGATCTCGTCCTTGGCGGCGCGCAGGTAGGCCGCCGCCGCGTGGCCCGCGCCTCCGCCGTGGCGCAGGAGCGCGGCCGTCGAATCGACGAGGAAGAGCTTGCCCGGGCCGAGGAGCGGCTGGGGAGCGCTGGCCCTCCCGAACCGCACCAGCGCCGCCCACGCCAGGAGGCCCATGGCGAGGAGCGCGGAGGCCGTCGCGAGCACGAGCGGGAAGCGGAGCAGCTCGCGCGCGATGGAGGGCTGCTGGTCGAAGCCGTGCAGCGTCTCGTCGACGACGAGGGGGAGCGCGCCTCCGGCGAGCCGGTCCACGAGCGCGGCCGCGAGCGCGGCGTTGTCGCCGCGGGCGAGGCCGTGCGTGGCGAGGACGTCCGGGTCGGCGAGGACGACGGTGTGCCACCCCTCGACCACGATCTCGCCCGCCAGGAGGCCCTCGTCGCTCGCGACCAGCGGCTGGAGGCGCGTCGAGGTGACGAGCTGGGGCTTGTCGAGCGTCGGCGCGGGCAGCTCGCCGCGCCAGGTCGCGACGGGGCCGTCCGGCCGGACCACCTTCGCCTCGATGGCGAGCGCATCGAGGATGCGCTGCGCGTCCTCGAGCGGAAGCAGGCCGGCGAAGGCCACGAAGCGCGGCTGCATGGGATCCGGCAAGGCGCCGCGCTTCGGCAGGACCACGAGCAGCCGGTGGGCCGACTCGTTCACCTCCTCGAGGATGCCCTGGCGCGGCGATTCCCCCGGCCCGAGGCGCGGCTCGACGAGCATCACCGCCGCGTCGCCCACCTTCTCGGGCGTGCGGTGGCGGGAGACGATGACCGGGTGCCCCAGCGCGCGCAGGAGCTCGACGAAGGCCCGGTGCCCGACCGCGGAGCGGCTGAACGAGTCCGGGGCGAAGCTCGGCGGATCGTAGAGCGCGTCGCCGAAGACGCCCAGGAACGCCGCCGCGCCGAGCGACGCCGCCGCGACGGCCGCGAGCCAGCCCGCGCCGCGCCGTCCGAAGGAGCCGCCCCCCGCCTCGCTCACGCCGCGCTCCGGTAGGTGTCGAGGAAGGCCTGGAAGCGCGAGAGGCAGGCCCGGTAGTCCCCCTCCGCCGCCGGCGCGCCCCCGAAGCGCGAGACCTCCACGGCGAGGACGAGCCCCTCGAGGGCGTCCCGCGCGCGCGACGGCAGGGAGATCCGCTCCACGATCTCGCGCGAGGTGAGCGACGGGGCGAGCCGCGCCGCGCGCGAGAGCGCCGCCAGCGTCTCGAGGAGGAGCGCGTGGATGGCCTCGGCGAAGCGCCCCTGGCCCGCGAGCGCCTCGGCGCTCTCGATGGGGATCTCGGGCGGCGCCTCCGGCGCCGGCTCCCGTACCTCGGCGTCGCGCGCGCCGCCCGAGAGGCGCCGCACGAGCCAGGAGACGGCGAGCACGACGAGCACGGCGAGCGCGGTCCAGAGGAGGATGCGGAGGAGGAGCTCGAGGGGACCGAGCGGGAGGTCGATGGGCTTCGGCGGCTTGGGGAGCTCGGGAAGCGCGGTCTGGTACTTTCCGGACGCGAGGATGGCCTCGGCCTTCGCGCGGACCTCGGCGGGCGAGAGGGAGGCGGAGAGGAGCAGGGCGCCGAGCCCGGGGAGATGCGGCATCGCAGGGAGGCTAGCACGGGATGTCACCCCGTGCGTTTCCGCCTCCTCGGCCACGCGCCCCTCCGTGCTAGCATTCTGCGACATGTCCTGGTGGCTCTGGATCCTCTTCGGGATCGCGCTCCTCGTGGTGGAGATGCTGACGCCGGGCGGGCTCTTCGCGCTCTTCTTCGGCGTGGGAGCGCTCGCGACGGCGTTCGTGTCGCTCCTGGGAGCTTCCGGGGTGGTCCAGTGGCTCGCCTTCACCCTCCTCTCGATCGTCCTCCTCGCCACGCTCCGCCATCCACTCCAGGAGAAGCTGCGCGGCCGGCCCGGCGCCCCCATCGACACGCTCGTGGGC
>DATDDC010000770.1:0-2922 GCA_036523995.1 Anaeromyxobacter sp. | reverse complement strand
CGAGGGCGGCGAGGACCTCCGGGACCCGCTCGACGCCGGGCCCGCCCCCCGCGTCGCCGCGCTCGATGGCCTCGTCGATGGCGCGCGCCGCGGCGAGCAACGCCTGGACCGAGGCGGGGGCCAGCACCGAGCCCGTCGCGGCGGGCGCCAGGCTGTCCTCCACGGCGTGCGCGATCTGCGCGATGCCCTCGAACCCGAGGCCGGCCGCCGCGCCCTTGAGGCTGTGGGCGACGCGCTGCAGCTCCTCGACCAGCGACGGGTCGGCCGCGCGCTCCAGGGCCAGCGCGCCGGCCGCGATGGCCTGCGTGTACTCGCGCGCCTCGGCCGAGAACACCGACCAGAGCTGGCGGAGCTGGGCCTCATCCACGGCCCGACTCCGTGCCGCCGCCCCGGGTGACGCAGGCGAGGTCGAGCAGGGCCAGGCGGTCGGGGGCCACCCAGCGGATGGCGCCGGCGCCCGCGGCGAGGCCGGCGCGGGGGACGAGGACGCGGCCCTGCAGCCGCTCCACCGCGATCCCGAACACGTCGCCCTCGTGATCGACCACCACCACCTGGGCGGCGTCGGCGAGGCCGCCGCCCTCGAGGCCGAGCCGCTGCCTCAGGTCGAGCACGGGGACGGCGCCCGTCCTCCCCACCGCGGCCCCGAGGAGCCAGCGCGGCGCGCCCGGCAGCGTCGCGACTGCGCGCGCGTCGAGCACCTGGATCACGGTGGACAGCTCGAGGCCGTAGCGCTCCCCGGCCACCTCGAAGGCCAGCACCTCGAGCCCCTCGGGCGCCTCGGGCGCGCGGGTCGCCGCCACGGCGCGGGCGCGGCGGGCCAGGATCTCCTCGGCGCGGCGCGCGGCCGCGTCGGATGCGCCGTCCTTCGGCTCCCGGTCGCTTCCGTCCGCCATCGCCCGCCCGCTCACACGCGGTAGCGCTTCACCGTCTCGAGGAGCTGCTGCGAGAGCGTGTTGAGGTTGCTGGCGCCGCGCTCGATCACGCGCGTGCCCTCGACCGAGTCGGCCATGGCCGTGGAGAGCTGCTCCACGGCCGCGACGATCTGCTCGACGCCGGCCGTCTGCTGGCGGGTGTTGATGGCGATCTGGCGGGCGGCCTGGGAGGACTCGCGGATGACCTCCGCGAGCCCCTCGATGTTGCGGCCGGCGCCCTGCGCCAGGTCGATGGCGGCCTGGGCGCGCTTGCTTCCCTCCTCCGTGGCGCCCGACGCCTCCCGGGTCCCCTTCTCGACGTCGGCGAGCATGCTCCGCACCTGGCCGGCGGCCGCCCGCGACTGCTCGGCGAGCTTGCCCATCTCCGCGGCGACCACGGAGAAGCCGCGGCCGTGCTCGCCCGCCCGCGAGGCCTCGATGGCCGCGTTCAGGGCGAGGAGGTTCGATTGCTCGGCCAGCTCCTTCACCGTGGCCACGATGTCGCCGATGAGCTGGGTGCGCCGGTTGAGGTCGTTCATGGCCTTGGCGATGGCCCGGACCTGCTCGCCCAGGCTCATGATGGAGGTCACCGCGTCCTCCACCACCTTGCGGCCGTTCACCGACAGCTCCTCCGAGCGCTGGGCCACGGCGATGACCCGGTCGGCCTGATCGGTGGCCAGCTTGGCCGTCTGCGCGATCTGGGCGACGGTGGTGCTGGTCTCGTTGATGGCGGCGGCCTGCTGGCTCGCCATGGCCGATTGCTTGGCGGCGCTCCCGAGGATGTCGCGCCCCTCTCCGTCGACGCGGGCCGCGACGCCGGTGAGGTCGCGCAGCATCCCGCGCAGGCTCTCGGCCATGGTCTGGAAGCTGCGCCCCAGGCCGGCGATCTCGTCGGCGCCCGCGGCGCGGACCTCCTGGCGCAGGTCCCCGCCCGCCACCCCGGCGGCCGCGGCGGTGAGCCGCTCCAGCGGCACCGAGAGCAAGCGGGCCAGGAGGTAGCCGGCGATCATGCAGCCGGCGAGCACGGCCGCGGCGAGCAGCGCGGCGCGCACCACCACCGCGCCGATCTGGCTCGTCAGCCGATCGACGCGCATGCCCACCTGCGCGGTGCCGATGACCTTCGCGCCCTCGGCGCCCATGATCGGCTCCGTGACGTCGAGCACGGTCATGCCGGAGAGGTCGAGCGTGCGCTCGCGGGCCCCGTCGCTGGCCGGCTTGGGCAGGGATTCCGGGTCGCGCTCGCGCAGCGCGGCCTGGCGGGCGTGGGCCATCACGGGGCCGCTCGCCTCGCGAAAGAAGACGTAGGCCACGTCCGGCGTGTCGCGGACGGTGCCGTCCGCCGCGAGCTGCAGCGCGATGACGTCGCCCGAGCTGGTGGCGTAGGCCAGGTTCTTGGCGAGCCCCTGCACCATGGCGTGGGCCCGATCGCGCAGCTCGCCGACGACGATGGCGCGCGCCTGCTGCGCGAAGAGCGCCACGAGCAGCCCGGCGAGGAGCAGCATCGAAGCGCCGATGAGCCCGACGATCTTCCAGCGAAGACCGAGGCGCGCCCACGGCCCGGCCGCGGGATGCGTCTGCGAGGCGACCTCCGACATCGTTCCCTCCTCCGCGTCGCGATCGCCCCGCACCGGCCGGGCGCTCGGTGATTATCACTCAAGGAAGACCGGGGGCCAAAGGGGCTCCCGGTCAGGAGGGCCGGGCGCGGCGGCCGGGAGGCTCGAGCGCGCGCCGCAGCGCCCCGGCGGTGAAGGGTCCTGCGCCCGGCAGCGTGGCCCTGTCGTCGACGCCCTCGAGCGCCCGGAGCGCGTTGCGGCGTGCGCGCTCGGCGTCGGCGGGCAGCCCGGTGCGCCGGTAGAGCGGGACCAGGGTGGCGTGGGCCACCGCGAGGTCCGGCTCGAGGTAGAGCGCCCGCCGCAATCCGTCGATCGCCGCAGCGAGGTCTCCGCGCACCTCGGCCGCGTGCGCGAGGCGCAGGAGCTCGACGGCCGCGGAGTCGCTCCCGTGCGGCGGC
>DATDDC010000769.1:0-3313 GCA_036523995.1 Anaeromyxobacter sp. | reverse complement strand
CCGTGGAAAAGCGGTACTCGGCGCCGGGCGAGCGGGAAACCGCAAGGCCCAGCGCTACGACCAGCTCTCCATCCTCGCCGCGCTCTCGCTGGCGGCCGGCGCCGAGGTCGTGGCCCGGGTCGACGGCTTCGAGATCACCGGCGCGGCGGTCGCCGAGCGCGCCGCGGAGGTCCGCGGGCGCGGCGCGCAGGCCGGACCGGACGACGCCCTCGACAGCCTCGTCATCGAGGTGCTCTTCGCCGAGGAGGCGCGCCGCACCGGCCTCGCCGATGCGGCGAGCGTGCGCGAGGGTATCGAGCGGGAGCTGCGCAGGGCCGCCTCGGCCGTCATGGCCGAGAAGGAGGCCGCCTCGGTTCCGGCTCCCGCCGAGCAGGAGCTCCGGCGCCAGTACCACGCCACGGCGGATTCCATCCGGCTCCGGCTCGTCGCCTTCCCGAGCGAGGACGCGGCGCGCGTGAACCTCGCCCTCGTGCAGCGGAGCGGGAACCTCGACGACGCCCTGCGCTCGCCGGTCCCCGGCTTCGAGACGCCCGGCGGGACCGGGCCCCGCATCCGCGCCCAGCTCCCCTCCGCGCTCGCCGAGGCGGCCTTCGCGGCCGCCCCGGGGGTGCCCACCGGCCCCGTCCAGCTCCCCGAGGGCTTCGGGATCTTCGTCGTCCTGGAGCGGAACGTGGGCGACGAGAAGGGCTTCGCCGAGAAGCGGGAGGCGCTCGCGACGTTCCTGCGGACCCAGGCGGCCGAGGCGATGCGCGAGCACGCGCGCGAGCAGCTCCGCCGCCGCGCCGCCGTCACCATCGACACCGCGTTCCTGGAGTCGCTCGGCAGGCGTACCGAGGCGACCCCGGCCGAGGTGGAGCACGCCGTCGCGAAGGTGGACGGCCGCCCCATCCGCTATCGCGACATCGAGCCCTCCGTGCGCCAGCTCTCGAGCGCGAGCGGCCACCTCGCCGGGCCGGAGCTCCGCAAGCAGCTCGTGGCCCGGGAGATCGGGGACCGGCTCCTGGAGGAGCAGGCGGTCCAACGGGGCCTCCTCCGCGATCCCTCGGTCGTCGCCCGAAGGCCCGCCATCGAGCGGCGCGTCCTCGCCGGGGTGCTGGTGGAGCGCATCGGGGCCTCCGTCCCGGCGCCCTCCGAGAAGGACATCCGCGCGTTCCACAAGGCCAACGTGGCTCGGACGGGCCAGGACCTCGAGTCCACCCGAAGCGCCATCGCCGCGTACTTGCGCGACACGCGGCGCAACGAGGCTCTCCAGGCGAAGGCGGGCGAGCTCCGGTCTCGCGCCAGGATCGTCGTGTTCCGGGAGGCCCTCCAGGCCGCGGCGCGCAACTGAGGCGCGGACGGTGGATCGACGGCGGATGAACAAGCTCATTCCCAAGCGCGAGATCAAGGGGCCGGGCGGCAGCCTTCGACTCACGGACCGCGACTCCGCCGTCGTCGATCTCCTGATGCTGATCGAGGGGGAGACGAGCGGCCGCGAGCTCGAGGAGGTGCTCACCGAGTTCGGGCGCTCGCGCAGCACGTACTACGAGAAGCTGCGCCGATTCATGGACGAGGGGCTGGAGGGGCTCCTCGACCGTCCCCCCGGACCGCGGACCCCCTGGCGCCGTCCCCTGGAGGTCGTCCGCTTCATCGTGACGGCGCGACTCAAGCACCCGGATCGCAGCGCTGTCACCATCGCGGAGGACCTGAAGAGGCTCGGCCACTGCGTGAGCGTCCGGAGCGTGGAGCGGACCCTGACGCAGTTCGGCCTCACTCGCACGCCCCGTCCCGCCGCAGCCCCGCCCGCAGCTCCTTCTGAACCGGGCGGAGCCGCCCCGCGGACGGACGGCCAGGCATGACCTCGAGCCGGCTCGCCGCCGCGTGGCTCGCCCTCGGGCTCGCCGTCGCGCCTCGCGCGCACGCGGACGAGCCCTATCCCACGAGGTCCGGCGAGACCGGCTTCGTCGAGGTGCCGAGCGCCAGCGTGGTGGGCCGGGGTGGATCGATGCTCGGCGCCGAGCTACGGCTGGATCACGCCTCCGGCGAGCCGGCGCGGGTGGGACCGTTCCCCATCTACGCGGTGGCCGGCCTGGGAGAGCGGCTCGAGGCCGGGTTCTCCTTCCGTCAATGGGGGAGGCCCGGCGACGAGTTCCCTCAGCGCACGGCGCTCGGCGCCGCCGCGAAGCTGAAGCTCGCGCACGAGTCGCCCTCGAACCCCGCGCTCGCCGCGGACGTGACGGGCGACCGGCTCAACACGAGCCCCGTCCTCGGCGCCCGCCTCATCGCCTCCGGCGTGCCCAACCTGCCCATCCGCTACGCGGCGTACGCGGGCGGAGAGATGGGGTCGCACGGGACCAAGTCGGGCGCCGTCGTCGGAGGAGCCCTCGGCTTCGGCCTTCCGGGCACCTCGGAGGCCATCCTCGAAGCGCTGTGGGGCCCCCGCGGCGCGAACTTCGGGGCCGCGGCCCGCTGGCGCCTCCGCCCCACGACGAGCGTCCAGCTCGGCGTCAACTACCTCCCCGACGGCAACGGGTTCCGTGTGAGCGTCGGCTTCGGCTTCACGCCCCGCCGCCAGGCCCGCGTCGAGCCCGCCGAGGAACGCCCCGCCGTGGAGGCGGTGGAGGCGGCGGAGGCGACTCGGACCGGGGAGTACCGCGAGGACCGCCCGAAGTTCCGGCTCCGCATCCCGATCGCCGCCGGCGCAGCGCAGGCGAGGCACCTCCAGTACGGCCCCGACCTCGCCATGGCCGCGGCCCCGGATCGCCAGGCACCGCCTCCGGGGACGAGGGCGGTCGCCCCGAGCCTGGACCAGCTCGCCGAGGCGCAGCTGCGCGAGCAGGAGGCGCTCGCCGACACCCGGGATCGCCGGGTGCGCGGCACGGCCGAGCAGCTCGAGGCGCGCGAGAGGGCGGCGCTGGCCGAGGCCTCCAAGCTCGAGGAGCGCGAGCGCGAGCTGGCGGCCCGCGAGCAGCAGCTCGACTTGCGCGAGAAGCAGATCGCGGCGAAGGGGCCGGCGGGCCCGCAGCTGCGCCAGCTCGAATCGCTCGAGGCGCAGCTCGCCTCGCAGGAGCGCACCCTGGCCGCCCAGGAGCGCAGCTTCGGCCCCGCCGTGGACGCCGCCCAGGGCCGCGAGCGCGAGGCCCAGGCGCGCGAGGACGCGGAGCGACGGGAAGCGAATCGCCTCGCGGCCTCGGTGAGCGGCGCGTCGTCTCGCGCGCTCCAGATCGAGATCCGCAAGCAGGCGATCGGCGCCCGGAACCGCCAGCTCGCCGCGCTCGAGGCGCGCCTCGTCGCCCGGGGCGAGCGCATCGACGCGCTCGAGCGGCAGCTCCGC
>DATDDC010000768.1:0-7086 GCA_036523995.1 Anaeromyxobacter sp. | reverse complement strand
GGAGGCGCGGCGCTTCGTCGCGGCGCTGCGCGGCCGGCTTCCCCCCGCTTGAGCGCGGCGCCGCCCTCGACGAGCGCGAGCTCGATGCGCCGCCGCGCCGGGCTCGCCGAGGCGACCTCCACCTTCACCCGGTCGCCCACGCGGAAGGCGCGCCCGCTCCCGCGATCCACGAGGGCGTGCAGCACCGGGTCGAGCTCGAAGGCGCCGCCGAGGTCCTCCGTCCGGACGAGCCCCTCGACGAACCACCGCTCCAGCTCCACGAAGAGGCCGAACTCCACCACCGCGGCGACGACCCCGTCGTGCCGCTCGCCGACCTTGTCCTTCATGAAGAGGGCCGCGTAGTACGCCTGGATCTCGCGCTCCGCCTCCATCGCCGCGCGCTCGCGCTCCGAGGAGAGCGCCGCCATCTCCTCCAGGCGCGCCGCGCCCGTGCGCCGCACCGGCGTGCCGTGGCGCTTCGCCCACTCCTCCTTGAGGAGGCGGTGCACGACGAGGTCCGGAAAGCGGCGGATGGGCGACGTGAAGTGCAGGTAGTGCTCGGCGGCGAGCCCGTAGTGGCCGATGTTCTCCGGGCTGTACACCGCCTGCATCATGGCTCGCAGGAGGAGCTGGTTCAGGGCGCGCTGCTGGGCGTGGCCCTTCAGGTTCTCGAGCAGCCCGTTCAGCGCGCGCGGATCGGAGGGCACCTCCGGCGCCTCGAAGCCGTGCGCGCGGGCCAGCTCCAGGAAGGCCGCGAGCTTCTCCTCGTCGGGCAGGCCGTGGACGCGGTAGATGGTGGGCAGCTCGCGCGCGCCGAACCAGCGGGCCACCGCCTCGTTCGCCGCCAGCATGAACTCCTCGACGATGCGGTGCGCCCGGTTGCGGGGGCGCTTCTCGATGGTGGCCACGCGGCCCTCGCCGTCGAGGACCACCTTCGCCTCGGGCAGGTCGAAGTCGATGGCGCCGCGCCGCCGCCGCATGGCGGTGAGCTTCGCCTGCAGCTCGGCCATGAGCTCGAATTCGGGCCGGAACCGCTCGCGGTCGGGCACCTTCTCGCCGTCGAGCACGCGGGCCACCTCGGTGTACGTGCAGCGCGCGGCGCTCCGCATCACGCCCTCGTACACCTCGGCGGACTTGGTCTCGCCCTTCCCGTCGACCACGAGGTCCGCCACCATGCACAGGCGGTCCACGGCCGGGTTGAGCGAGCAGATCCCGTTGGAGAGCCGCTCCGGCAGCATGGGCAGGACGAGGTTCGGGAAGTAGACGCTCGTGGCCCGGCGCGAGGCCTCGTCGTCGAGGGCGGTGCCCGGCCGCACGTAGTGCGCCACGTCGGCGATGGCGACGACGAGCCGGTAGAGCCCCTTCCCCTTGGCGCCGTGCACGCGCTCCACGAACACCGCGTCGTCGAAGTCGCGCGCGTCCTCGCCGTCGATGGTGACGAGCGGAAGCCGCGTGAGATCGCGCCGGTCGCGCCGGTCCTCCTCGAGGACGCGGTCGGGGATCGCCTCCGACTCGCGGAGCACCGGCTCGGGGAACACGTCGGCGAACCCCTTCGCGTAGGCCACCTTGAGGACCTCGACGCGC
The DNA here is from genome assembly GCA_036523995.1 of Anaeromyxobacter sp. Taxonomy (GTDB): domain Bacteria; phylum Myxococcota; class Myxococcia; order Myxococcales; family Anaeromyxobacteraceae; genus Anaeromyxobacter. The sequence goes on along the minus strand of DATDDC010000768.1, from coordinate 5,523 downwards.
GGCTCGCCGGGCGCGCCGATGACCTCGGCGACGCTTCCCTCGAGGCGCCCGGCGCCCGGCTCGAGCGCCACCTTCACCACCTGGCCGTCCTCCGCCAGCGCCGACTGCGGCACGGGCACGTAGGCGTCGATCTCCGCGTCGGCGGGGACGACGAAGCTGTGCTTGCCGCGCGCGTGGTAGGTGCCGACGAGGAGCCGGCGGCGGCGCTCCACCACCTCGACGATGCGCCCCGCCTTGCGGCCGCCGCGCGCCGGGACGATCTCGATGCGGACGAGGTCGCCGTCGAGCGCCTTCGCGGCCTCGTCCGGCGGGACGAAGACGTCCTCGCCCTTCCGGTCGAGCCGCGCCACGAACCCGAAGCCGTCGCGGTGCTTCTTGAGCGTTCCGAGCAGCGAATGATCTTTCCGGGGGGCGTGACGGCTGCGCCCGTCATCTGGATGACGGGTCGCTCCGCGCCCCTGGGCCCCCGCTCGCTCGAGACCTTTACTCGCGGCGAAGCCGCGCTCATCGTTGGGGGCCCCCTGGGGGGCCGGGGCAGCCTCATCCGGCTGCCCCTTCGCTCGCAAGCCGTAGGCGCCGCGGTGCGCCGGAGCGAGCGCGCCCGCGGGCGCCTTCTCGCTCCTCGGCGCCGGGACCGAGAAGCGCTTCCCGTCCCGCGAGACCTGCCCTTCGCGAGCGAGGTCGCGCAGGGCGCGCTTCGCGTCCGTCCGCTCGCCGGGGTGGAGCTTCGCGCGCTGCATGAGCTCGCGGAGCGACATGGCCTTCCCGGCGGCCCTGCGGAGCTGCTCGAGGAGGACGCTCCGGCGCCGCTCCTGACCCTCCTGGGGTTTCATGGGGATGCAGTCTAACCGTGCATCTCGGCGGGGGACACGAGGAAGGTGGCTCCCCGTGCCTGCGTTTGCGACCGTCGCGCCGGCCGCATCGGGGCACGGATCACGACCACACGTTCCGCGCTCCCACGTTCCACCCGATCACGAAACGTCACGTTCGGTACGACCGATTCTGCGCGAGCGGACGATCGCGCGGCGGTCTCTCGGCGCGGAGGCGCGCCGGGTTCGCAAACGCCTCGTGGCACGTGGAACGTGATCCCGTGGGACGTGTGGACGTGTCCCGTGAGACGGCACGGGAGCCGGGTCTCGAGCGCGCCAGCCGGATCTCTCGGCGGGGCACCACAATTCGGCTGCGGTGGCCCTGCGACAGCCGCGGTATAAACGGACCGTGCTCACCCCCTCCGCCGCCCGGCAGCGCGTCCTCGCCGCGCTCGCCGACGTGGTGCCACTTCCGGGCGAGCGGGTCCCGCTGGCGGACGCGCTCGGGCGCGCCCTGGCGGAGGACCTCGTCACCGAGTCCGATCTCCCCGCCTTCGACGCCTCGATCATGGATGGCTACGCGCTCCGCGCCGCCGACGCCCGCGCGCCCGGCGCGAAGCTGCCGGTCGCCTTCGAGGTCTTCGCCGGCCGCCCGGCGGAGAGGCCGCTCCCGGAGGGCGCGTGCTGCCGCATCTTCACCGGCGGGCTGCTTCCGGAGGGCGCCGACTGCGTGGAGCAGCAGGAGGAGGTGCGGCGCTCGGGGCGCGTGGCCCTGTTCCGGCGGGCCGCCGAGCCGGGCCGCTTCGTGCGGCCGCGCGGCTCGGACCTCTCCGCGGGCGAGGTCGCCCTGCCCGCGGGAGCGCTCGTCGACGCCGGGACGATCGGCCTCGCCGCGGGCCTGGGGCGGAGCGAGCTCCACGTCCACCGCCGCCCGCGCGTGGGCATCCTCCCGACCGGCGACGAGCTCGTCCCCGTGGGCCGGGCCACGGCGCCGGGCCAGATCGTCGAGTCGAACGGGCACGCCATCGCCGCCGCGGTGCGGGAGGCGGGCGGCGAGCCGGTGGTGCTCCCCATCGCGCGCGACGACGCCGGCACCATCCGGCGCGCGCTGCAGGGCGCGCGGGGGCTCGACGTCCTCGTGACGAGCGGCGGCGTCTCGGTGGGGTCGAAGGACCTCGTGCGGACGGCCCTCGCCCGGGCGGGAGCGCGGCTCGACTTCTGGCGCGTGGCCATGCGGCCGGGGAAGCCCTTCACCTTCGGGCGCTGGGGCCGCGCCGCCGTGTTCGGCCTCCCGGGGAACCCGGCGAGCGCCCTCGCCACGTTCGAGCTGTTCGTTCGCCCGGCGCTGCGCGCCATGGCGGGGCTGCCGGGGAGCGGGCGGCTGCGCGTGACGGCCCGGCTCGCCTCCACGCAGGAGAAGCCCGCTCCGCTCGAGGTGTACCTGCGCGCCCGCATCCGGCGGGTGGGGCGCGACCTCGTGGTCGAGCCGCTGCGCACCCAGGTGAGCGGGAACCTCTCCTCGACGGCCGGACACGACGCGCTCGCCGTGCTTCCCGCGGGACGCACGCGCGTGGAGCGCGGCGCCAAGGTGGACGTCCTCCTGCTCCGCCCTCCTCACGAGGAGTGAACGCCATGGCCGGGCATGCCAGAGCCCCGCGCACGGCCAAGGTCCGGTGGGACCGCCCGGACGACTTCGATCACCTGCTGCTCCTGGGCGGCGCCGACGGCGAGGTGAAGCGCGCGGTGCGCGAACGGCTGCTGCGCGTGCCGGGGCGCAGGCGCGCCTCGGAGGGCTCGGGCAGCCATCCCCGCTTCAAGATCGCGTGGGCCGACCGCGCGGCGGACTTGCGGCGGCGCCTGACTGCCGAGGTGTCGGTCCTCGCCCTCGACCTCTCCATCGAGGGCGCCAACGGGCTCGACGTCATCCGCGATCTGCGCGAGGACCGTCCCGACCTCTCCCTCCTCGCCTTCGCGCGCGGCGCGCCCACCTCCGACGCCATCGCCGCGGTGATGGCGGGCGCGGACTTCTTCCACGACTGCGCGGACGCGTCCTGCGAAGGCTTCGAGCGGGCCGTGGAGCTCGCCATCGATCGCCGCAGGCTCACCCGCCTCATCGAGAAGAACCAGGAGGAGAGCGAGGTCGCCCGCCGCACCCTGGCGCAGCTCTCCGGCGATCTCGCACGCGCCATACCCGGGTTCCGGCCGCTCCATGCGGCCGAGGACGTCCTGCCGTTCAAGGAAGCCGCCCGGCGCTATCTCCTCGCCGCGGCACAGCTCTTCGAGGGGGATGCGCGGGGGCTCGCCAAGGCCCTCGGCGTGTCCTACTTCGCGCTGCGACGTCTACTCGCCCGGTATCAGGTGCCGTTCCCGGCGGCCCGGTCGCGCAGATAGCGGCCCGGTCGCGCAGATAAGGGACACACCCCTCGCTGGCCCGTTTCCACGAGAAGTGCTATCACTCTCTGCGTGCGGCTCCCGCAGAAAAAGTTGCGGAATCCGCAATTCAGCTGAGAGCGAAAGAGACGAAACGTCCCCCCGCCAGGAGCAAAACCAGATGCCCGGCCTCGCAGACAAGTTCGCAACGAACCTCAAGAGCGAGCGGCTCCGCCGCAAGCTCTCGCAGGAGGCCCTCGCCGCCAAGGCAGGCCTCTCCGTCTCGTACATCTCCATGCTCGAGCGCGGGCAGCGCACGCCGCCGCTCGACACGCTCGAGTCGCTCGCGAGGGCGCTCGCCGTAGCGCCGACGTCGCTGCTGGGGTAGTCGGGCCGCAGCCGCCTCCCGGGGCCCGCGCGCCCTGCTCGGGGGTGCGGCTGCGTGTCGCATGCGTCACTCCGGCGCAGCCCGAGGGCGGCTGCGCCCGAGCCCGGGTCTGGTCCCAACCGTGCATCCGGGGCCGAGATCGCTTATGTTCCCGGCGTCTCGACCCCGGACCGGAAAGGACCTCGGAACATGGCTCGCATGGTGACGTGCAAGAAGCTCGGCCGAGAGCTGCCGGGCCTCACCTTCAAGCCGTTTCCGAACGAGCTGGGCCAGCGCATCTACGACAGCGTGTCCCAGGAAGCCTGGAAGATGTGGCTCGAGCACTTCAAGATGATCATGAACGAATTCCGGCTCGCGCCCACCGATCCGCGCTCCAAGGAGATCCTCTTCCAGCAGGCCGAGCAGTTCTTCTTCGGCGAGGGCGCCCAGCTCCCGCCGGACTACCGGCCGCCGCCCTCCAAGGGGTAAGCGGCAGGCCGCCGCGGTCCCGGGGCGGGCCGCGCGTCATCGTGAGGGATCGCGAGCTTCCCCCTGCGCGCCCCCGGCGACATCCTCCTCTCCTCCGCCTACGAGCTCGGGCATCCGCCGCACGGCGTGGCGCTCGCCGCCGCGTTCCTCGAGCGCGCGGGCTTCCGGCCCGCCGCCCTCGACCTCGCCGTGGAGCGCCTCGACGCGGCGCGCATCCGCCGGGCCCGGCTCGTCGCCGTCTCCGTGCCGATGCACACGGCCCTGCGCATCGGCCTCGCCTTCGCGGCGCGCGTCCGCGCCGAGAACCCGGGCGCGCTCCTCGCCTTTCACGGCCTGTACGCGCCCCTCAACGCGCAGCTCCTCCTGCGCGCCGGCGCCTGCGCCGTCCTGGGCGGCGAGTGCGAGGAGGACCTCGTGGACCTGGCGCGCTCCGCGGAGCGAGGCGAGCCGCTCGACCGCTTCGTCCTGCGCGGAGGAGCGGCCGCGCCGCGCCGGCGGCTCGAGTACCCGGTCCCGAGCCGCGCCGCGCTGCCTCCCCTCGATCGCTACGCGCGCTTCGTGGGCTCGGACGGGATCGAGCGCGTGGCGGGATACACGGAGGCGACGCGCGGCTGCAAGCACCTGTGCCGCCACTGCCCGGTGGTCCCCATCTACGGCGGGCGCTTCGTCGCGATCCCCGAGGACGTCGTCCTGCAGGACGTGGCGAACCAGGTCGCGGCGGGAGCCGAGCACGTCACCTTCGGCGATCCCGACTTCCTGAACGGGCCCGCCCACGCCCTCCGCATCACCCGCGCCCTGCACGCCCGCTTCCCCCGCCTCACCTTCGACTTCACCGCGAAGATCGAGCACCTCGTGCGGCTGCCCGCGGCCGTGGCCGAGCTCGCCGGCCTGGGCGCGGCCTTCGTCACCTCGGCCGTCGAGTCGCTCTCCGACCGCGTCCTCGCCAAGCTCGAGAAGGGCCACACGCGCGAGGAGGCGCTCCAGGCCTTCGCGCTGTGCGAGGAGGCCGGGCTTCCGCTCCGCCCCTCGCTCGTCCCCTTCACGCCCTGGTCCAGGCTCGAGGATTACCTCGACCTCTTCGAGACCTTCGAGGCGCACGGCGTGCTCCCCCGGCTCGATCCGGTGCAGCTCTCCATCCGGCTGCTGGTGCCGCCCGGCTCCCTGCTCGAGGGCGACCCGGACGTGGCCTTCCAGGGCCTGGACGAGGTCGGGCTCTCGTGGCGCTGGTCGCACCCGGACCCGCGCATGGACGAGCTCCAGGCCCGCGTGGCGGCCGAGGTCGAGGCGGCGGTGGGGCGCAAGGAGGAGCCGCTCGCGACCATCGCGCGCTTGAAGGTGATCGCGCTCGCGGCCGCCGGCCTGCCCCACGAGCACGTGCGCACGCTCGCGCCCGATCAGCGGCGCGTCCCCCGCCTCACCGAATCCTGGTTCTGCTGAGCGGAGCCCACCGGGAGCCAGTTGGGCTCCCTCGACGGCTGAGCGGGCGCG
>DATDDC010000767.1:0-3692 GCA_036523995.1 Anaeromyxobacter sp. | reverse complement strand
ACGACCTCTCCGCCCGCTCCTCGCGCCGCGGCGGCGCTCACGAGGAGGTCGAGCCGCACGCCGTCCGGCCGCTGGAGGGTGCCGGACGCGGCCCGCAGGACCTCGCCCCCGAGCGCCGCCTGCGCCACGTCGCCGGAGCGGGCGGCGCCGTCGCTCGCGGCGACGGCGAGCGGGAACGCCTCGGCGAAGGGGACGAAGAGCGGGCTTCGCCCGCAGAGCGTGTCCGCGGCCCGGCTCGCGCGGGTCACGCGTCCTTCCAGGTCGCACACCACGATCGCCTCCGCCGACTGGTCGAGCACGGAGCGCGCCAGCCGCTCGGCGGCGACGATCTCCTCGTTCCTCTTCTGCTCGCGGAGGTCCGTGAGGACGACGCAGTACGCCCTCTCGCCTTCGTGGTGGATGGCGGTCATCGAGACGTAGACCGGGATCTCCTCGCCCCGGCCTCCGAGGACCAGCTCCTGGCGAACGTCGGCCTCGGCGGCGTGCCGCAGCATCGAGTCGACGCGGGGGCGGAAGCGCTCCGGAAACCACTCGCGCAGCGCGGTCCCCATGACGCGCTCGAGCGGTGCGCCGAGCAGGCTCGCCAACCGGCCGTTGCAGTAGACGATCGCCCCCCGATCGCTCAAGGTGGCCGCGCCCCCGCTCATCGCCTCGACGAGGACGCGATAGGAATGGATCGCCGAGTCGAGGGAGTAGATGCGGAGACCGCCCGGACCATCCACGACGAGCGAATCCACCTGCCCCGTCCGGATCGCCTCGAGCGCCTGCTCCGCCTCCTCGAGCCGGAGCCGGAGCTCTTCGTTCTCGGCGCGGAGCCTCGAAAGGGAATCGGCGGCCATCAGGGTCTCTCGCGCAGGTCCAGCCCGAAGATGACGTTGTCGGCCTTCGACAGATCGCCGATGAACCGCCGCAGCGGCGGGGGCAGCACGCGGATGAGCGTCGGCGTGGCGACGATCTGCTCGTCCCTCGCGAGCGCCGGGAGCTGGTAGATGTCGATCACCTCCAGCTCGTAGCGCCCCAGGAGCTTGCGCTCGCAGAGATCGCTCACGCGCTCGATGGCGCGGCGCGACACGCGGGACGCGCCCGTGACGTAGAGCTTCAGCACGTATCTCGAGCCCCCCCGCCGGCGGGGTGAGCCCGCGTCGCGGGTCGAGCGCCGGCGGCGGCGCTCGCCGGCGGGCCGGGCCGGGGACGGGGGCACGCGTCCCTGCTTGCGCGCGGAGCTCATGCGGCGGTCTCGTCCAGCGGCCGGAGGTCGAGCCCGACGAGGACGCGCTGCTCGTTCGAGAGGTCGCCGATGATCTTCTTCATCGGCTGGGGGAGCTTCCGGACGAGCGTCGGGACCGCCAGGATCTGATCGCCGCGCGCGAGCTGCGGATTCTCGTCGGCGCGCGCGATCTGCGCGCTCGGACGCGCTTCGCGGAGGTCGCTGCGGGCATAGGTGCCTTCCCCGTGTCCTCTGGACCAACGTAGCCGTGCGCGTCACGAAACGTGAATCACGAGCGCACGCCCGGACTACTCCCCAGGAGGGGCGTGCACCCCGGTCAGGCCGGTGACCGCGAGATTTCCGTCGCGCTGCGAGCGGGCCGGCTTCGAAGCGCGCCCAGCTGGGCTCACCTCACGGCTGCGAGCGCCTTGTCGTAGTCCGGCTCCTGCCCGATCTCCGGCACGAGCTGGCGGTAGACCACCTTGTCGTTCTCGTCGAGGACCACCACGGCCCGGGCGGTGATGCCGGCGAGCGGGCCGTCCTCGATGAAGACGCCGTAGTCCTTCGCGAAGTGCTTGCCGCGGATGAGCGAGAGCGGGACCACGTTCTGGAGCCCCTCGGTCGTGCAGAAGCGCTTGGAGGCGAAGGGCAGGTCGGCGGAGATGACGAGGACCACGGTGTTCGCGAGCTTCCCGGCGGACTCGTTGAACTTGCGCGTCGAGGTCGCGCACACGCTCGTGTCGAGGCTCGGCACGATGTTCAGGATCTTCTTCTTGCCCTTGAAGTCCTGGAGGCCCACGTCGTTCAGGTCGACGGTGGTGAGCTTGAAGTCGGGCGCCTTGGCGCCGACCTGGGGCAGGTCGCCGTTCGTGTGGATGGGGCTTCCCTTGAGCGTCACCTGGGCCATGGCGGCTTTCCTTCCGTTCGGGTCGTCGAAGCGTTCACTTTCTTAACTCGCCGGCCGAGGCGGTTCGCGGCCTTCTTCGGGTCGCGCCGCCCCCTCGCGGGCCGAGGGCGCTACGCCGCGGGGACGCGGACCACGAGCGGCGAGGGCGTCCCGGGCGCGGCGATCCAGAGCTGGTGCGCGGCGCGCGTCACCGCCACGTGGAGCCGCCGCCGGGCGTCCTCGGTGTCGGGATAGGCGCGCAGCGAGGCGTCGGGGATGACGACGTAGTCGAACTCGAGGCCCTTCACCGCCTCGACGTCGGTCACGTCCACGCCGGGACGGAACGTGAACCCGCCGTCGAGGGCGAGCCGCGCCTCGGGCATGTCCGCGACGAGCCTGTGGAAGGCGCGCGCCACGTCGGGCGCATGCGCGACGACGGCCACGGACGCGCCCGGCTCCCGCTCCACGAGGTCGCGCACCGCGCCCGCGAGGAAGAGGAGCGCGTGCGCCTCGGTCGGGAAGTCGAAGCGCGAGACGGGCGCGCCGTCCCGGCCGGCGTGCGCGGGCCTGGGCGGCGCGTACGGGCCCAGGATGGCGTGCGCCAGCTCGGCGATGGGGCGGGGGCACCGGTAGGTCGTCTCGAGCCGAACGGTGTCCGCGCGCTCCACGCCGAGCGCGGCGAGCGCGTCCGGCCAGCCCGCGTACGAGGTGAAGGTCTGCTGGCTCTCGTCGCCGGCGACGGTGACGCTGTGGCCGGCGAGGCTCCGGCCGAGGACGAACAGCTCGAAGAGCGACACGTCCTCCGCCTCGTCGAGGACGAGGTGCGCGGCACGCCGGCCGGGGGCGCCGCCGCGGAGCGCGGCGAGGAAGAGCAGGATGGGCAGGTCCTCCGCGTCGAGCGTGCCGGCCACCGCCTCGGGCGTGTCCTCCGAGATCGGCTTCCCGTCGAGCGTCTCGCACCGCTCGGCGTCGACGCCGCGCAGGGCCTCCTCGGGAGGCGGCGCGAGCTGCCTTCGGGTGTGGCGGATCGTCTCCTCGATGGCCGTCGAGGGGAGGTCGCCCTTCGAGCCGTCCACCACCGAGGCGAGGAACGCGGCGGCGAGGAGGAGGTCTCCGAGCTCGCGGCGGAGCGCGGCGAGCGCGGGCCGCTCGTCGGCGAGCCGCGGCCGCCTGCGCAGCGCCGCGTAGAGCGCGGGATGGCGCTTGAGCCGCGAGGCGAGCGGCGGGGTCTCGTCGCAGAGCCTCGGCGGCGGGGCGCCGAACGCGCTCTGGAACGCGCCGCGCGACCACGAGTCGAGCGTGCGCACGGGGGCCTTCCCGAGCCCGAGGGGCTCGAGCAGCCTCGCCGCGAGGCGGGCGAGGCCGGTCTCCGGCACGACCACCTGCATGCGCGCCGGCGGGAAGCGCTTCGGCGCCTCGAAGGCGATCCGCGCGAGCCGATGCAGCGCCACGGTGGTCTTCCCGCTCCCGGCGGAGCCGAGGACGAGCAGCGGCCGCTCCGGCGGCGCCGAGATCGCCTCGAACTGCTCCGGATCGAGGAGCGCCGTCACCTCGGGCGCGGCCCCGCGGCCGGCGCCGGCCCCCACGCCGAGCGCGCCG
>DATDDC010000766.1:0-4171 GCA_036523995.1 Anaeromyxobacter sp. | reverse complement strand
GCGAAGATCTCCGGGTCCAACCAGGACCAGGCGATCGCGTCGTACACGACGAAGATGTCCCAGTTCCAGATCGACGTCGGCGGGACGTACCGGTTCTAGGCGCGGCGTCCGAACGGTCATAGGCGATGAGTGAACCCCGTGCCCGGTGACGGGCACGGGGGCGCGCAACGGGCACGGGAACGGGCCCGATGGGAGAACGCATGTCCTTCACGCGCAGGCAGTTCATCCAGATCGGCGGCGCGGCCGCCGGCGCGGCGGCCCTCGGCTCGGGGCTCACCACGCGCTGGTGGGGCCTCGACCGGAACCGGGTCGAGGATCCCGGCACGGACGGCGACCGCGTCGTGGCGACGTACTGCGAGCTCTGCTTCTGGGGCTGCGGAGTCAACGCGCACGTGAAGGACGGGCGGGTCACGAAGATCGTGGGGAACCCGGAGCACCCGCTGTCGGGCGGCATGCTCTGCCCGCGCGGCGCGGGCGGCACCGGGCTCCTCTACGATCCCGACCGCCTCACCCGGCCGCTCGTGCGCCGCTGGAAGCGCGGGGCCGACGTCTTCGAGGCCGTCTCCTGGGACGCCGCCCTGAACGAGGTCGGGGAGAAGCTCCTCCAGGTGAAGGCGCGGCACGGCCCCGAGGCCGTGGCGCTCTTCACCCACGGCTCCGGCGGGAGCTGGTTCAAGCACTTCATGAAGGCCTGGGGCTCGCCCAACGTCGGGGCGCCGTCGTACGCGCAGTGCCGCGGACCGCGCGAGGCGGGTTTCCTCCTCACCTACGGGATGCCGCTCGGCTCTCCGGAGCCGATCGACATCGCGAACGCCAAGGTCATCACGCTCATCGGCAGCCACCTCGGCGAGAACATGCACAACACCCAGGTGCAGGAGCTCGCCGAGGCCATCGGGAAGGGCGCGGAGTTGGTGGTGGTGGATCCGCGCTTCTCGGTGGCGGCCGGGAAGGCCCGCTACTGGCTGCCCGTGAAGCCCGGCACCGACATCGCGCTCCTCCTCGCCTGGATGAACGTGATCCTGACGGAGGGTCGCTACGACGCGGAGTACCTGGAGAAGCACGCCCTGGGGCTCGAGGAGCTGAAGGCCCACGTCGCGGACAAGACGCCGGAGTGGGCCTACCCGCACACCGGCATCCGCCCCGAGCTCATCCGCGAGTCGGCGCGCTTCATCGCCTCGGCGCGCCCGGCCTCGCTCGTCCATCCCGGCCGCCACACCGTCTGGTACGGCGACGACACGCAGCGCGAGCGCGCCATGGCGATCCTGGCGGCGCTGCTCGGGAGCTGGGGACGCCGCGGCGGCTACGTGGCGCACACCGGCATGAAGCTGCCGCCGTATCCCGTCGCGAAGCCCATGCCGCACCCCGAGCGGAAGGAGGCCGACAAGCCCAAGGCGGGCGGCTTCCCCATCGCGACCGAGGTGCTCGCCTCGGGCCTCTGCGACGCCTCCATGCCCGGGAGCGCGCTCTACGATCTCAAGGCCTGGATCGTCTATGGCTGCAACCTCATTCAGGCGCTTCCCTCCCGGAAGCAGACGACGGAGGCCATCCAGAACCTGGACCTCCTCGTGGCCGTCGACGTCCTGCCCGCGGAGATCTGCGGCTGGGCCGACGTGGTGCTCCCCGAGGCGACCTACCTCGAGCGCGACGACGACGTCTCCGCGCCCGCCTACAAGCGGCCGTTCGTGGCGCTGCGCCAGGAGGTCGTGCCGCCGCGCGGCGAGTCGAGGCCCGGCTGGTGGATCGCGAAGGAGCTGGCGGGCAAGGTCGGCCTGGCCGAGTACTTCCCGTGGAAGGACGCGCGCGAGTACGTGGACGCGCGGCTCCGGGCCGGCGGCCACGACGTGGCGAAGGCCCGCGCGAGCGGGGTCATCCTCGGGAAGGCGGTCGCCACGTGCGAGGAGGAGGGGCTCCCCATCCCCATCGCCACGGACTCGAAGAAGATCGAGCTCCGGAGCGAGCAGCTCGCGAAGCTCGGCTTCGATCCCATCCCGCAGTACTACCCGCAGGAGGAGGGCCCGCCCGGCCACTTCCGCATGCTCATGGGCCGCGCGCCAACGCACACCTTCGGCCGCACCGTGAACAACCGGCTCCTCGCCGAGCCCTACCCGGAGAACGAGGTCTGGGTGAACGCCGACGCGGCGCGGGCGCTCCCCGGCTTCGAGAAGCCGCTCGCCACGGGCGACCGGGTGATGCTCGTGAACCAGGACGGCGCGCGCAGCGGGCCGGTCAAGGTCAAGGTCACCGAGCGCATCCGCGGCGACTGCGTATTCCTCGTCCACGGCTGGGGCCAGTCCGCGAAGAAGCTCGGGTACGCGTACGGCCGGGGCGCGTCCGACGCCGCGCTCGTCACCCGTTACAAGGTCGACCCCATCATGGGCGGCACCGGCATGAACGTGAACTTCGTGAAGCTCGAGCCGGTCCGGAGGACCGCATGACGACGAAACGCTACGCCATGGCGGTCGACACGCGGCGCTGCGCGGGCTGCAACGCCTGCGTCATCGCCTGCAAGACCGAGAACGCGCTGCCGGAGGGAGGCTTCCGGGGCTGGGTGGTCCAGGAGGTGAGCGGGAAGTTCCCCGATCTCTCCATGGAGATCCGCTCCGAGCGATGCAACCAGTGCAGCTCGCCCTCGTGCGTGGAGGCGTGCCCCACGGGCGCCTCGCACGTGGCCGAGGGCGGCATCGTGGCGGTCGCGAAGGACAAGTGCACGGGCTGCAAGGCGTGCATCGCCGCGTGCCCGTACGGCGCCCGCTACGTCCACCCCGCCGGTTACGTCGACAAGTGCACGTTCTGCCTGCACCGGGTGACGAAGGGCCAGAAGCCCGCCTGCGTCGAGACGTGCCCGACGCGCTCGCTCACCTTCGGCGACCTCGCCGATCCGCAGAGCGCGGTAGCCCAGCTCGTGGAGCGCCGCCGGCACAAGGTGCTGAAGCCGGAGCGGGGCAACGAGCCCAACGTCTACTTCCTTTCGTAGGAGGACGAGATGGAAAGAAACCCGAACAAGTTCTGGAACCCATACGTCGCGGGCGTGGCGCTCGGGCTCGTGCTCGCGGTGACGTATCTCGTCATGGGGAGCGGCCTCGGCGCGTCGGGCGGCTCCCTGCGCCTCGGCATCGCCGCGCTATCGGCGGTCGCGCCCGGCCACGTCGCGTCGACGCCGCCGCTCGCCCGCGCCGCCGTCGCCGAGCACCCGGGCTGGCTCGTGTACGAGCTGCTGGGCGTGATCCTGGGCGGCCTCGTCGCGGCCTACACCGCGGGTCGCCTGAAGGGCGAGGTGCTGAAGGGCCCGCGCATCTCCACGGGCGCCCGCCTCGCGCTCGCGCTCGCCGGCGGCCTCCTCATGGGCATGGCCGCGAAGCTCACCCGCGGCTGCGCCTCGGGCCAGGCGCTCTCGGGCGGCGCGCTCCTCTCGGTCGGCTCCTGGGTGTTCTTCCTGTCGTTCTTCGGCGGCGGCTACGCGCTCGCCTGGTTCATGAGGAGGGAGTGGCGATGACCTTCCCGATCTTCCCCGTCCACGAGCTCGGGCTCGTGTTCGCGGTCCTGTCCGGGTTCGGCTTCGGGTTCGTCCTCGAGCGCTCCGGCTTCGGCCGCGCGCAGAAGCTCGTCGGCCAGTTCTACGGGACCGACATGAGCGTCTTCAAGGTGATGTTCACGGCGGTCGCGACCGCTGCGCTCGTCGTCGCGCTCGCCTCCGGGGTGGGCCTCGCCGACTTCAAGGCCATCGCCGACCACGCCACGAGCGAGACGCTCCTCGTCCCGTTCGCCGTGGGCGGGTTCCTCGTCGGCGCCGGGTTCGTCATCTCCGGCTACTGCCCCGGGACGTCCTACGTGGCGATGGCGTCGGGCAAGCTCGACGGCCTCGTCACCGTCCTCGGGACCATCGTGGGGCAGGTGATCTGGGCCGAGCTCGAGTGGCGCCCCGGCATCGCCGCGTTCCACAACTCGACCAACGTCGGCAACTTCTACCTCTGGGAGCTCCTCCACCTCCCGGCGAAGGCCGGGCCCGTCATCGTGGCCGTGGCCGTGGTCGCGCTCGCGGCGGCGAGCTTCGTCCTCGTCGAGCGCATCGAGAGGCTCTTCGCCTCCCGGGCCGATCCCCTCGCGACGCCGGTCCCGGGCGGTCGCCCGCGGCGGCTCGTGCTCACCGGCCTCGCGGCGACGGGGGCGCTGG
>DATDDC010000765.1:0-11685 GCA_036523995.1 Anaeromyxobacter sp. | reverse complement strand
CGCCTGGACGGAGGCGAGGAGCGCCGCGACCACGTAGGCGGCGAGGGCGAGCCGGCCGCGCCCGTGCGGGCCGCGGTGGCGGAGCGGCCTCCAGCGCGGGACCGCCAGGGCGAGGACCTCGACGAGGACGAAGGCGGAGAGGATGGGGCCCAGGCCCGTCGCGAGCGCACGGGGGTCGGGGAGCGAGGCGTCGTTCCAGCCCGGGAGCGGTATCCGAGCGCCGAGCGCAGCGGCCGCGAGCGCGGCGACCGTGACCGCCGCTCTCGATCCGCGCGCGTCTCGCCGCTCACCGACGGATTCCATGCGCTCCCAAAGTGGCCCGACCCGGACTCGAGTCTCCCCCATCGGGGGACGATCGCGAAGGAAGAACGACGAGGGGCGCGGTGCGCTCGCGCGACGCCCGAGCGCCGCCGGTGCGCATGGAGAGGGGGAGCCCGCCTCCTCGCCTGCGCGCGCCGGCCCGGCGGACCGTGCACCGGGTCGCGGCCGCGTTATCGCGATGCCTGCACTCACGGAGAGGAGCGGTCATGCAAGCATCCATTCCTTCGCAGATGAGGGCGGTGGCGATCGACCGGTACGGCGGGCCCGAGGTCCTCCACGCCGCGACGCTTCCGGTGCCGCAGCCGGGGCCGGATCAGGTCCTCGTCCGGCTCGACTCCGCCGGGATAGGCGCCTGGGACCCGGAGGTCCGGTCCGGCGAGGTCGAGCTCGGCCCGAGCGGGTTCCCGCGGGTCATCGGCAACGACGGAGCGGGCGAGGTGGTCGCGGTGGGCAAGAAGGTGCGGCGCTTTCACGTCGGCGATCGCGTCTACGCGTACTCGTTCGAGGGCGGGTTCTACGCGGAGTACGTCGCGCTCGACGAGGACGCGATCGCGCCGATCCCGAAGGGGCTGAGCGCCGAGGAGGCGGGCGCGCTCGGCGCCGACGGCGTGACCGCGCTGCGCGGCCTGGACGATCGGCTGCACCTGGCGGCGGGACAGACGCTGATGGTGTACGGCGCGAGCGGCGGGATCGGTCACCTGGCGGTGCAGCTCGCGAAGCGAATGGGCGCGAGGGTCCTCGCGGTCGCCTCGGGGCCGGACGGCGTCGAGCTGGTCCGGAGGCTCGGAGCGGACGCGGCCATCGACGGCAGGCGGGACGACGTGGCGCGGGCGGCTCGCGACTTCGCGCCCGGCGGCCTCGATGCCGCGCTGGTGCTGGTCCACGGCGAGAGCCTCGATCCGGCGCTCGCGGCGATGCGGAAGGGCGGCCGCATCGCGCACCCGAACGGCGTCGAGCCGGCGCCGAAGGCGCCCAAGGGCGTGAAGGTCCTCGCCTACGACGGCGAGCCGAGCCCCGAAGCGTTCGAGCGGCTCAACCGGCTCATCGCCGCCGGCCCGTTCCACGTCGAGCTCGGGCGCGTGTATCCGCTCGAGGAGGCGGCCCGGGCCCACCGGGAGATCGACCAGCACCACCTCGGGAAGCTCGCGCTGCGGATCGTCCACTAGGCTCGAGCGACGGCGGCGGCGCCCCGGCACGGGCGCGCCTGCCGTCGCCTCGCGGCGATCCACGCCGCCCCGCCCCGCGCGCCGAGATGCACCCAGCGTGCTCGTCCAGATGGGACGTGCCGTCCCGGGGGCGGAGCGTTCGCGTATGCTTCGCTCCCTTCATTCCCTCGAAGGAGGAGCGATGCGGAAAGCGATCCGATGCCTCGCCGGCGCCGCGCTCGCCGCGGGCGTGCTGCTGTCTCCCGGCCTCGTGTCCGCGCAGGGCAAGACGAAGCTCCACTGGTACGGCCAGGCCGCCTTCAGGATCGAGACGCCCTCCGGAGGCGTGATCCTGATCGACCCGTGGCTGAGCGTCCCGACCAATCCCGACAAGGGCTCGATCGCGGCGCTGGAGCGCGTCGACTACATCCTCGTCACCCACGGTCACCGCGACCACGTCGGCGACGCCGTCGAGATCGCCAAGAAGACCGGCGCGGTGCTGGTCGCTCCCTACGGCCTCCAGTTCAACATGGTCTCCGTGCTCGGCTACCCGGACAAGCAGGCCACCACGGCCACCGGCGGCAACGTCGGCGGGACGATCGACCTGCCCAAGGCCGGCGCCAAGGTCACGCTCACGAACGCCGTGCACGGCTCCGAGCTCACCCCGCCCAACATCCCCGCGCCGGCGCCGGGCCAGCCCGGCGCGATGGCGAGCGGCAATCCGGTGGGCTACGTCCTGCAGATCAAGGACGGCCCGACCATCTATCACACGGGCGACACCGACGTGTTCGAGGACATGAAGCTCATCCCCGCCTTCCACAAGGTCGACCTGATGCTGGCCTGCATCGGTGGCCACTTCACCATGGATCCGGCGCGCGCCGCGCTCGCGGTGCAGACGGTGCAGCCGAAGCACGTCGTCCCGATGCACTTCGGCACCTACCCGCTGCTCGCGGGCAATCCCGAGCAGTTCCGCGAGGCCCTCTCCAAGCGCAAGCTCGCCGACAGGTTGATCGTCATGAAGCCGGGGGAGGACCGCACGTTCTGAGGGCGCGGGGCGTCGGGCGCCCGGGCGGCTGGATCCGCCACCGCGGACCGCCCCTATCGCCGCGCGGCGATCCACACCGCCGCGTCCCATGCGTTGTGGATGCCGATGAACAGGAGGAGCAGCGCGGCCGCAGCGACCACCTCGAGCGCCGGCACCGGCCGGCGCAGGAGCGTGATCGCCGCCGCGACGAGGGAGGCGTACGCGACGATGGGGAGCGCGACGTGCCAGATCCAGTCGGAGAGCACCGGGTCGTACGACTGCTGTCGCCGCGTCTGCACCACCACCCACGCCGAGAGCGCGACGCCCGCGATCCCGCCGGCGCCCACGCACAGCGCGAGGCTCCGGACGGTCTGGCCAGGGATCGACAGGAACGCGGCGAGCAGCAGCACCGCGCAGAAGTGCACCACCGTGGGGCTCCCGAAGGCGCGAACGCCCCCTTCGACGCGTTCCATCTTCGCCTCGCTCCGAAGCGCGACCACGACGAACATGAGGCCGGTCAGCGCCGCCGCCGAGGAGCCGGTGATGACGTAGAAGGTCTCCCACTCGGAGAGCGGCGGCAGGGCGACCTCGGGCACGCGACGGATCTAACCGGTCGGGGCGATGCGTCGACCCCCGCCGACGTACGCCCCCATTCGGCCTCGAGGCGCGCCCCGGGCTTATCACCATCTCTCCCCGAACGGCCTCGCCTCCACCTCGAAGGACCACGCAGAGCGCGGCTGGCGTGCGATGGAGAAGACCGCGTCGGCGACGTCGTCGGGCTTCACGAAGAAGCTGTCCGGCTTGTCCGGCATGCGCTCTCGCGTCCTCGCCAGGTCCACGACGCCGTCGATGACGACCAGCGCGACGTGGATCCCGGCGGGCCAGAGATGGCGGGCCATCGACTCCGCGAGGAGCCGCTGGGCGCCCTTCGCCGACGAGAACGCGGCGCTCTTCGGGCCGCCGCGCCGCGAGGCGGTCGCTCCGATGTGGATGATGCTCCCCCGCCCCTTCCTCTTCATCGCGGGGACGACCTGCTGACCCGCCACGAGCGCACCCAGCGCGTTGACCCGCCATGCGGCCTCGAACGCCGCCGGTGTGATCTCCTCGACCGTCCCCCACGACCCGGACCCCGCGTTGTACACGAGGACGTCCACCTCGCCGAGATCCCGCTGGATCGCCTTCAACGTCGCCTCGAGCGCCGCCGGATCCGAGGCGTCGCACGGGTACGCCCGCGAGCCGTCGATCTCTCGCGCGAGGTCCTGGAGAGCCCCCGGCGTGCGCGCGACGAGCGCCACCGCGTACCCCTCACGGCCGAATCGGCGCGCGATCGCCGCGCCATTCCCGGGTCCCACGCCGATCACGGCACATACCGGTTTCGTCATGGGGCGTGCGTAGTGGACGCGCGATCGAGGCGCACGCGTCGCTCGGGCGGGCCCTTCCCACCTACCTGGAAGGGGTGCATGGGTAACGCTCCGTCGCCGAGGCCGTAACCCGGGACAGCCACGCGCCGGGTGCGTGGAGGAGGAGCGGTTCTCGTCATGATGGCTCGATCGCTATTGGCGCTGACGCTCGTCGGGCTCGCCGGGCCCGCGAGAGGCGAGGTCCCCGTCCTCGTCGAGCTCTTCACGTCCGAGGGCTGCTCGTCCTGCCCGCCCGCGGACGCGCTGCTGGCCCGCCTCGCACAGGAGCGGGCCGGCGGAGCCCGCCCGATCGCGCTGTCCGAGCACGTCGACTACTGGGACGACCTCGGCTGGCGCGATGGCTTCTCGTCACCGGCGTTCACGCGGAGGCAGGAGACCTACGTGCACCGGCTGCGGCTCTCGGCGCCGTACACCCCGCAGCTCGTCGTGGCGGGTCGGATCAACGCGCTCGGCAGCGACGCGCGCGCTGCCCGGGCGGCGATCGCCGCCGCCGCTCGGGAGCCGGCAGGCCGGATCGATGCCCGCGTGGTCGCGCGCGCGGCTGGAGCGCTCACGGTGGAGATCGAGGCCTCGTGGAACGGCGGCGTCGCGGGCGACGTGCTTCTCGCCCTCGCCCAGGATCGCGCCACGACCCGCGTCGCCCGCGGCGAGAACGAGGGGCGCACGCTCGAGCACGTCTCCGTGGCGCGGTCGCTCTCGGTGGTGGGTTCGGGGGTCGGCGCCTTCTCGGGCCGTGCGACGGTCCGGCTCGGCGACGTGCCGGCGCCCGCGCACCTGGTGGTGTTCGTGCAGGAGCGCGACGGCGGGCCCGTTCACGCGGTGACGAGCATCGCGGTGCCTTGAGCTCGGGCCCCTCGACCGCCGGCGGCGCGAATCGCCGTGAGCGTGGCCGTGGGGCCGGCGCTCGATCGCGGTGCTGGATGCCCTGAAGAGGAGCGAGGGCCGCCAACCGAACCGGGGTGACGCTTCCGGGTGCCCTTCCCGTGATGCGAGGCGGCTCGAGCAGGCTTAGATCGGAGCGCCTCGTCGGCCGCCATCGTCCTTCCCCCGGCCCGGGAGGCTTCCATGAGAGCGCTGCTCGGCTTGTCGGTCCTGCTCCTCGCTGCACCGATCACGCACGCCGCCGACGTCGAGGCGGGCAAGGCCAAGGTGGCCGCCGTCTGCGCCGCGTGCCATGGCGCGGCGGGAGTGAGCGTGAGCGAGTCGATCCCCAACCTCGCCGCGCAGCGAGCCGGCTACATCGAGGCGCAGCTCAAGGCGTTCAAGGACGGCTCGCGCAAGGCGCCGATCATGAACGCCATCGCGGCGCAGCTCGGCCCGGACGACGTCGCGAACGTCGCGGCCTACTTCGCGTCGCTCGCCGGCGCGGCGCCCGGGATCCGCTCCGATCTGCTGCCCCACATCGCGAAGACCCGCGCGACGTTCCCGGACGCCTACAAGGCGACCTTCACCAGGTACACCACGGTCGACCTGGCCGGGCCGAAGCAGGTGCGCCACTTCTACGCGAACCCGGTCGCGCTCAAGGCCGCGCGGGAGGGGCGCGACCTGCCGGACGGCTCCGTGCTCCTGGGCGAGATCTACTCGGCGAAGCTCGGCCCCGACAAGAACCCGGTGACCGGGCCCGATGGCCGCTTCGTCCCCGATCAGATCGTCGGCTACGCCGTGATGGCGAGGGAGGCCGGCTGGGGCAAGGAGATCCCGGAGATGCTGCGGAACAGCGACTGGAATTACGCCGTGTTCACGGCGGCGCGACAGCCTCGCCCCGGCGTGAACCAGGCCGAATGCTTCGCCTGCCACAAGCCGCTCGACAAGACGAGCTTCGCGTTCACGATGAAGCAGCTGGCGGCGGCGAAGTAGAGGCCGAGAAGGCAGCTACTCCGGGCCGGCGGAGCTCCATGTCGCGGGAGGGGCCGAGGAAGCCGCCGACCTGGCGCTGCCAAGCGCGCGGCGAGCGGAGTGACCCCAAATGATGGAGCGACCCCAAATAGCGTCGCACCCGGGGCCCCATTGGGCATATATTTCGCACCTTCTACCGCTTCCGTTCGCGTCGCCACGACCGGTCGCCTCTACGAGGAAAGGACGGCCATGGCCGATCTCGAGAACGGAACGCTGGTGCAGCACACGAGCCTCGGCGTCGGCAAGATCGTCGCCATCGAGCCGACGGCGGTTCACGTCTTCTTCCCGAGCAGCGGTACCCGATTTGCCGCGAAGCTCCGGCTGCCCGCGGCGCGGGCGCTCCTCCGAACCGCGGACGTCGAGAGCAACTCCTGGCTCGAGGGGCTGTCGGCGTTCGCGCTCGACCGCGAGATGCGCCGCTATGCCCTCGCCGAGGGGTGGCTCACGCACCAGGAGGCGCTCGATCAGTTCCTCTCGACCTTCCCCAAAGGCTTCGCCGACGGCGCCTACGTCGGTCGCGACGGGCGCGCCGGCCGGTGGCGCGCCGCGCACGAGAGCTGGGCCGCCGCCTTCGGGAAGGGCGAGGCAGAGCGGCTCGCCGCCGCCGAATCCTTCGACGAGCTCGTCGAGCGCGCCCTGCACGCGGACAAGGCGATCGCGCCGCTCCACCTTCCGGACGACGAGGACGCCGTGAAGAAGGCGCTCTCGAAGAAGGCCACGGCGCGGCCGTTCTGCAGCGCCCTCGCCGAGCTGCTCGGGGTCCCATCGCCCGGGCGCGCGCGGTTCGAGAAGCTCTTCGCCGCCGCGCGCGACCTTCCGGTGGAGCCGGACCAGCAGTGGCTCGTGGCCACGCTCTTCCCCTTCGTGGCATCGCCCGACCGGCACGTCCTCGTGCGGCCCAGGATCGCCTGCGAAGCCGCGGAGCGGCTCGGTTTCGATCTGCGATACGAGGAGTCGCCGACCTGGGCGACCTACGCCGCGCTGCGCGCGTTCTCGGCGCAGCTCCTGGGGAGGCTGGAGCGGAACGGGGCGAAGGACTTCATCGACGTGGAATCGTTTCTGCACGCCATCGCGACGATCAAGCGCCGCGTGAAGCGGAGTCCGCGTAAAGCGACGGCTTCAGGGGCCTGAAGGAACGGATCCGGAAGCTCGAGGATCGGCCTCCAGCGGCGGGCGGGTCTTCCAGCGCTGGTGCATCCAGACCCACTCGCTGGGGTGCCGGCGGATGGCACGCTCCTGGATCGCGGCGCAGGCGGCGGTGAGCCGGAGCACCTCGGCTTCCCGGTCCGGGGCATCGGCGCGCACCGGCAGCTCCTCGACCTCGAGGCGGTGCCCGTCGCGGACGCGCGGCCCGCGGCGGTGACAGGTCACCACCAGGAGGGCCGCCCCGAACCGGAGCGCGAAGTCCGCCGCGGCGCGCGGGGTCGCGGCGGCCCGCCCGAAGAAGGGGACGAAGACGTTCTGCACGTCCTCGATGTCCTGGTCGATGAGGATGCCGAGCGCGCCGCCCTGCTTGAAGAGCTTGAGCATGCTCCGGCCGGTGGAGGGGTCGTCGCGCCAGAACGTCCCGACGCCGTTCTCGGCGCGGAAGCGCTCGACGAACTCGTCCAGGCTCCGGTGCCAGCTCCGCTTCGCGATGGCGGCGTTGGGCTGGACGTAGCGCGAGAGCCGCGACGTGAGCTCCCAGTTCCCGATGTGTCCGAGGACGAAGATGATGCCCCTGCGCCGCGCCCACGCCCGCTCGACGGTCGCGACCGCCTCGGGCGAGGCGTCGACGAGCTCGTCCAGGCGCGGCGCCCACCGTCGCATCGTGATGACCTCGCCGCCGACGCGGCCGAGGTGGACGAGGCTCGCCCGGGCGATCGCGTCGCGCTCGGCGGCGCTCTTCTCGGGGAAGGCGACGGAGAGGCTCGCGCGCATGTCGCGCCGGAGGCGGCTCGAGAGCGCCCAGCCCGCGCGGCCGAGCCATGCCCCGATCGCGGTCGCGATCGGCAACGGCAGCAGCGACAGCGCGAGGATGCCCCCGCGCAGGACGGCGGCGCGGACCGCCCGTCGGATCCGCTTCGACCTGGAGGCTGCCATCGAGCCGTGCTCGCGGTAAGCGACCGTTCGGCGTGAACGGAGCTCGGCGCGAGATCCCTTCGGCCTCGTTGTACCCCTCGTCTAGAGCGTTGAAAAGCGAGTCGCGACCTCGCCCGCGTCCGGCCTGCGGGTCTCCGTTCGACGCCGGCCGACGAACGTCACCATCAGTGACGGAACGGGCAGCGCCCAGGCCAGCGCCGGGAGCAAGCTCGAGGATCGATCAGGATGACGTGGCGGTCACTCGGGGCGTGACCCCGCGCGAGCACGGCGACCGAAGGGGGCCCGAACACCAGCTTGACGAGGATGGAGGCGAATCTTCGCAAACGGCTGGTCGCCACCGAGATGCAGCCGTCGATGAACGAGCCCGCCTCGCTCCCTCGAAGCCAGGCCGTCGTGGGATCTTCGCGCGTGCGCCGCGACCGGCGGCGCGGCGGTCTCGTGCCGGGCCTCTGGTGGGTCGATTTCACGACCGGCTCACCCCCTGGCGGGCCGTGCGGCGCAACGGCCATCCCGTCCGCGTGGACGGGGCGACCGACGAATCGTTAGGTCTCCAGCCGTCGATCCACGGTCCGACCCTCTCGCCCAGGGGACCCGAGAATGTCCGACGACCGTACTTCACCGCGAGTGACCACGGGATCGCTGCGCCTCGGCGTGCTGCTGTCGCTCACCGGCGGCTTTCTCGACGCGTTCACGTTCCTCCAGCACGGCGGTGTCTTCGCCACGGCCCAGACCGGCAACCTCGTCCTCATCGGGGTGCAGGCCGCCACGGGCCAGTGGTCGGCGGCGCTGCGGCACGTGCCGGCGCTGCTGGCGTTCGTCGCCGGCGTCGCCACGGCGGAGACCATCCTGCACCCGCGGGTCTCACCCGTGGTTCGCCGCCCGAGGAGGGCCGCGCTCGTCGCGGAGCTGGTGGTGCTGGCCGGGGTCGGAGCGATGCCTCGCGACGTGGGCAGCACCGCGATCGTGGTCCTCGTCGCCTACGTCTCCGCCATGCAGAACGCCATGTTCAACAGCCTGCGCCGCTGGTCGTTCAACACCGTGATCGCGACCGGCAACCTGAGCACCGCGACGCGCGCCGCGTACCGCGCCCTCGTGCTCGGGGAGCCCGGGGCGGCCGAGCAGGCCCGGAGCTTCGCGGCGATCTGCATGGCCTTCTTCTCCGGCGCGATCCTCGGCGCATTCGCGACGCACCAGCTGGGCAACTCCGCGGCCTGGCTCGCGGCCGCGCTGGTCGTCGCCGCGCTGGCCCTCTTCGTCATCGACGAGGCGTGGGTGCGGCCCGGACGGGCGTGACCTGGCCCTCGGGGCGCAGGATCGTACCTGTTCGTTCACTCGAACGCGTCGAGGACCGCGCCGGTGCTGGCGCTGGACGCGCTCCGCGCGAACTTCGCGAGCACGCCGCGGGTGTAGCGGGGCGCCGGCCGGCGCCAGGCGGCGCGGCGGCGCGCGAGCTCGTCGTCCGGCACGTGGAGCTGGAGCGTGAGCGTCCGCGAGTCGATGGTGATCGTGTCTCCCTCCTGCACGAGCGCGATGTTGCCGCCCTCGTGGGCTTCGGGAGCCACGTGGCCGACGACCATGCCCCAGGTCCCTCCCGAGAACCGGCCGTCCGTCACGAGGCCGACGCTCTCGCCGAGACCCTGGCCGACGAGGGCGCTCGTGGGCGCGAGCATCTCCGGCATTCCGGGAGCGCCGCGGGGCCCGAGATAGCGCAGCACCATGACGTCGCCCGGGCGGATGCGGCGCGCGAGGATGGCCTCGAGCGCGGACTGCTCGTCCTCGAACACGCAGGCTGGGCCCTTCATCGCGGGCGTCTTCAGGCCGGTGATCTTGGCGACCGATCCCTCGGGCGAGAGGTTGCCCTTCAGGATCGCGAGATGGCCCTGCGCGTACAGCGGGCTCGCCATCGGCCGGATGACGTCCTGGTCCGGGCGCGGCGACGACGCGACCCCCGCGAGCGTCTCCGCCACGGTCCGGCCGCCGATCGTGATGCACTCGCCGTGCAGCAGCCCGGCGTCGAGCAGGAGCCTCATGACCTGCGGGACGCCACCCGCGCGGTGCAGGTCCACGGCGTGGTACCGGCCGGACGGCTTCAGATCGCAGAGGACCGGGACCTTCCGCCGGATGCGCTCGAAATCGTCGATCGTCCACGGAACGCCCGCCGCGTGCGCGATGGCGAGGAAGTGGAGCACCGCGTTCGTGGAGCCGCCGATGGCCATGATCACGGCGACGGCGTTCTCGATCGCCTCGCGGGTCACGATGTCGCGCGGTTTGCGATCCGCGCGGATCGCCTCGACCAGGACGCGCGCCGACTCGCGCGCCGAGGCGACCTTCTCCTCGTGCGGGTTCGCCATCGTGGAGGAGTACGGCAGGCTCATGCCGAGCGCCTCGAACGCCGAGCTCATCGTGTTCGCGGTGTACATGCCGCCGCACGAGCCGGTCCCCGGGACGGAGCGGCGCTCGATCTCGCGGAAGTCGGTCTCGGACATGCGCCCGGCCGTGAACTCGCCGACGGCCTCGAAGACGCTCACGATGTTGAGGTCCCGGCCGGCGTAATGGCCGGGCAGGATGGTGCCGCCGTACACGAAGATCCCCGGCACGTTCGCGCGCAGCATCCCGATCATGGCGCCCGGCATGTTCTTGTCGCACCCGCCCAGGGCGACGACGCCGTCCATCCATTGCCCGCCGACGCAGGTCTCGATGCAGTCGGCGATCACCTCGCGCGACACGAGGCTGTACCTCATGCCTTCGGTGCCCATCGCCATGCCGTCGCTGATCGTGGGGGTGCCGAAGACCAGCGCCTTGCCGCCCGCCGCCTCGATGCCCTCCACGGCCGCGTCGGCGAGCCGCTGCAGCCCGGCATTGCAGGGCGTGATGGTCGAGTGGGCGTTCGCGACGCCGACGAGAGGCTTGTGGAAGTCGTCCTCGACGTACCCGAGCGCGTAGAACATCGAGCGGTTCGGGGCGCGCGCGACGCCTTCGGTGATGTGCGCGGAACGGCGGTTCGGCTTCATGGGAGCCTCCGGCGGGTTGCCGTCGAAGATAGTCGCGGGACGGGGTCGTGCAATGGTTCGAGGGGCACCCGGCGCGGAGGTCGCTTGCGAGGACCGGCGGCGCGGTGGACGGTGCCCGTAGCGCGATCGATCGCGACGTCGCGGGCCGCATCGTCACCGGTGCATTGACCGTCGGTGTCAGACCGCCGTGCGAGGATCGGATCGATGGACGCCGGATCGTGCCACGTCGACGTCGCCCCGCCCCGTGGGGACCGGTGTCTCGCGCTGGCGCCGGCGCCCGCGCCGCCGGAGCCGTGCACCGCCGCCGAGCTTCGCGCCCTCGTCCACGCCGGCGAGACCGAGTCCGACGCGTGTGAGCGGGTGCTCGCCCAGCTCGCCGGCCTCGAGGGCGCGCTGTATGTGGAGATCGGCGAGGGCCTCGCGTCCCTCGCGCTGGGAGTACCTCGCGGAGCACCCGGTCGAGGCGGGGGACGACGGCGGCGAGCGGGTCGGCGGTGCGTTCCGGCCGGACGGCGACAGGCTGGAGCGCCTCGAGGAGAGGCTCGAGGCCGAGACGGAACGCTGGTCGTTCCTCGATCCGGTCGCTCCCGTGGCAGCGCCGTGCGCCATCGAGGATGGGCTGTCGGCCAAGGAGATCGACGCCCGCCTGAGGGATCTGGCGGCGAAGCTCGGGGACTGGGACCGCGTCTTCGGCTACTGCGCGTACGTGGTCCGGCGGAGCGGGCTCTGGAGGATCCTCGGGTTCGCCTCGTTCTCGCACTACTGCGACGTGCGGCTCGGTCTCG
>DATDDC010000764.1:0-1901 GCA_036523995.1 Anaeromyxobacter sp. | reverse complement strand
AGGTGGATGACCCACCACCAGTAGTACCAGTCGACGGCGAGGTTCCGGTAGAACGGCATGCCGAAGAGGTACATGCCGGCGAGGAATACGAGCCCGCCGAGCAAGGTCCCCTGCACCGCGTTCCAGCGCTTCGCGCGCAGCAGCGTCACCCCGACGTTCGCGAGGAAGAGGAGCGCGCAGGCGACGACGACGAAGTCGAGCGTCGTCGGGATCTCGAGGAGCGGCCGCCCCTGCGTCCAGCCGAAGAAGAACCCGACGAGCGCGGTGACGCCCGTCGCGGCGAGGACCACGAGCTGGAGCACGGCCAGCTTCGGCCAGGCGAGCTCGGTCCTGGCCTCCTCGGGCACGAGGTAGAAGGTCGCGCCCATGAAGCCGAGCAGGAGCCAGAGCACGAGCAGGTTCGTGTGCATGGCGCGCGCGGTGGAGAAGGGGAACACGTCCACCACGGCCTGCGGGACGGTGACGACGTACTGGAGCGCGATCCAGAGGCCGACGACGATCTGGAGCGCGAAGAGGAGGAGCGCGAGCGCGAAGTAGCCGTAGGCGATGCGCTGGCTCTTGTAGACGACGGCGGTGGTCATGGCGCCCTCCGATCCGCGGCGAGGCTGACCACGAACTCGCCGATCATGAGCCTTTGCCCTTCCGAGAGGTTCGGGTACGCGGGCATGCGCGAGCCCTTCGAGACCCGGTCGGGGTCGGCGATGTAGCGCGCCACCCACTCCGCGTCGCGCCGTCCGCCGATCCACTCGAGCCGCGGGCCCTGGGTGCCGCCGGCGCCGCCGAGCGCGTGGCACTCGAGGCAGCTCTCCTGCCTCACCAGCGCCGCCGCGGGCGAGAGCGAGGCGTTCGCGAGGAGCCGCTCGGTGGAGCGCTTCCAGCGGTTCGGCGAGTCCTGCGGCGGCCAGTCGTGGTTGTCGATGTTCGAGACCCAGCGCAGGAACGAGACCAGGTCCTCGACCTCGCGCTTGTCGAGGTGCTGCTGCGGCATCTTGCGGTAGGACCCGGCGAAGACCTGCTCCGGCGCCTCGAGGCGGCGGCGGACCGCGTCCTCGCCGAGCCGGGCGTACGCGCGGGTCAGGTCCGGCGCGTAGTAGGCGCCGAAGCCGAGGATGGTGTGGCAGTCGTTGCAGTTGTGGCGCTCGAACGCCCGCTTTCCCGCGACGACGTGCTCGTCGAGGGCATCCGCGTGCGTGAGGGCGTCGAAGTTCCGGTGCGTGTGCACCGTCATCGCGAGGAAGACGGCGAGAGAGGCGAGCGTCCCGACCCAGAAGATCGCCTTGGCGAGCTTGTCGCTCATGTGCGCGAGACCTCCATGCGGCATGCGGTGTGGCGTGCCGGTGGAGGACGGGGTTAGCGAGCCCTGTGCCACGCCGGTTCCCCTGGAACCTCGCGAGGTTGGCGTTCCGGCTTTCCGCCCCCACCCAGCGGCGGGTGGGTGCGCACCTCGGGAGCGGTGCCTACGCGGTCCCGATCACCGGACCGCGGGTGGGCTTGCGGGCGAGGTCGTCCGCGGCGCGGAGCTCCTCGTCGATGCGCGCGAGGAGCGCCTCCGCGGTGAAGGGCTTCTCGAGGATGCGCCGCGAGGCGCCGCGGCTCCGCTGCGACTCCGAGTAGCCGGACATGAGCACCACCGGCAGGCCCGGCCGCCTCGACTCGAGCAGGGAGGCGAGCTCCAGGCCGGACCTCCCCGGCATCGCGACGTCGGAGAGCACGAGGTCCACGGCGGCGCCGTCCTCGAGCCGGGAGAGGGCCTCGTCCACGGTGGCGGCCTCCACCACTCCGTATCCGCCGCTCTCGAGCGCGCGCCTCGCCACCCGGCGCACGAGGTCGTCGTCCTCGACGACGAGCACCTTCCGGCCGCGGCAGCTCGCCGCCGGGGTCCGGGCGGCCGCGGGCGCCTC
>DATDDC010000763.1:0-1716 GCA_036523995.1 Anaeromyxobacter sp. | reverse complement strand
GAGGTGCTGAAGGCGATCCGCCGCTTCGCGGATCAGGAGCTCGTCGAGCTGTAGGCGAGCGCAGGGGCCTTCCTCGTGCCCCCCGGCGAGATCACCTGGAGGCCGTGCGCACGGCCCCGTCCGGCAGGCTCGCCACCCGCGTCGCGAAGAACGCCTCGAGGGCCTCCTTCGCGACCGTCGGCGCGCGCGCGTGCCAGAGCCGCCCGTTCACGACCACGGTGGCGACGACGACCTCGGGCTTCTCGGCCGGAGCGAACCCGACGAACCAGGTGTAGTCGCGGAACGGGTTCGGGTCGGCGAGGGAGCCGGTCTTCCCGGCGACGGCGACGCCGCGCAGGCCGTGCGCCGTGCGGCGGAACACCCGGCGCGCGGTTCCGGCCGTGACGGTGCTCCGCATCATGTCGCCGAGGTCGGAGGCCACCGCCTCGTCCACGACGCGCCAGGGCGCTCCCGGCGCGGGCAGGGGCGCGCCCTCCACCTCGTCCACGAGCACCGGCGGGACGAGGAGCCCTCCGTTCGCGATGACCGAGGCGAGAAGCGCGGCGTGGAGCGGCGAGAGGCGGACGTCGCCGAACCCGGCGGCGGCGTTCGCGAGGCCGAAGGGATCGTCCGGGATGTTCGCGGGCGAGGGCTCCACCGCGCGGGGGAAGGAGATGGGGACGTTGAAGAGGAACCGCTCCGCCGCGGCGCGGAGCGCCTGCGCGTCGAGGTCCCGGTCCGCGAGCTTCGCGAACACCACGTTGGTCGAGTGCCCGAAGGCCTGGGCGAGCGAGACGCAGCGCCGGTCGCGGCGCGGATCGTCCGCGAGCAGCCGCGGCTGCAGCCGGCGGCGCCCGCCGTGGTAGCAGACGGGATCGCGGACGCCCACGCCGCGCTCGAGCAGCGCCGCGGCCGTCACGATCTTGAAGACGCTCGCCGCCGGAGCCATCGCGGAGAGGGCGAGCCCCTTGCGAGCGGGCTCGGCCTCGGAGTGCTCCGCGAGCGCGAGGACCCGGCCGCTCCCGGCCTCGAGCATCACCGTCGCGCCCCAGGGCGCGCGGTAGCTCGCCAGCGACCGCTCGAGCCGGTCCTGCAGGCGGGGATCTATGGTGAGGACGGCGCGGCCCTCGCCGAAGGGCGCGACGAAGCGGCCGCGGCGGAGATCGAGCTGCGCCTCCCCGAGCGCCGGCGGGTCCATGCGCAGCGCGGCCGGGTGGACGGCCTCCTCCACCGTGGCCGGCGCGGCCGGCGCCTCGACCTCGGCGAGCTCCGGCGCCTGCGCCTCGACCTTCGGGAGCTCCGTCCCGGGACCGTCGAGCTTCGCGAGCTCCGCCGCCGGGACCGGCGCCGGCGCGAGCGGGGATGCCGCGGCCGCGCCGTCCCCCGCGGGGAGGGTCTCCGCCGCATGGGGCCGGGCGGCGCCCGCGCCGAGGAGCGCAGCGACCGCGAGGAGCGTGACGAGAAGGGCGCGATGCTTCATCGAACGACGATCGCAGTGTGCCTGATGGGCCGACGCGCGTCAAAAGTACGGTGCCCCGCGAGACGCGACGACTCTCGCCGGGGCACCGGAACCCTTTCGTCGCTCTTACCGATGATCTTGCTACCAAACGGGGGTGCTACATGTATGCGTCAGGCCCGCGCGCGGGGGCGGCGCCCCGACGACGCGCGCGCCACGCTGCGGCCGGCGCTGCGCCCGGCCTTCCCGTTTCGCGCGGGCTTGCCGTTCGCGCCCGCCCG
>DATDDC010000762.1:0-6515 GCA_036523995.1 Anaeromyxobacter sp. | reverse complement strand
CCGCGGCCGGCGGCCTCCCCGCCCGCGCCGTCGCCGCGATGGCGATCTTCTCCGCGGCCCTCTACGCGGCCGCGCTCCCCGCCGTCCCGCACTTCGCGCGCGACTCGACTCGGCCGCTCGCGGAGCGGCTCGCGCCCCTCCTGCGCGAGGGCGACGTGGTGGCGAGCTATCGCCGCTGGTTCTACGACCTGCCGATGTACCTCGACCGGCGAGAGCCGGTGGTGGTGGCGGAGCACTGGAGCGACCCGGAGATCCCGCGGCGCGACAACTGGCAGCGCGAGCTCCTCCTCGGGCGCCAGTGGATGCCCGGCTCGGCGGCGTGGCTCGTGGAGCCGGACGGCCTCGAGCGCCGCTGCGGCCCCGAGGCGCGATGCTTCGTCCTCGCACGCGCCCGCGACGAGGAGGAGCTGCGCGCGCGCCTCGCCCTCGTGCCGCTCGCCGAGGCGAACGGGGTCCGGCTCTACGCGACGCCCGCGGCCTCGCCGCCCGCGGGTCCGGACGCTAGCTCCCCGACGCCCGCCGCAGCGGAAGGTCGCTGAAGTCGGCGGCGTCTGCCACGACGAAGCCGGGGCGCTGCTTCACCTCCTCGAACACGCGCGCCAGGTACTCGCCCACGACGCCGAGCGAGAGGAGCTGCGCGCCCGAGAAGAACATGATGGACACGACGATGGTCGGGTAGCCCGGGGGAGAGACGCCGACGAGGAACGTCTCGAGGACGACCCAGCCGCCGTAGCCGAGGGCGATGAGCGACACGAGCATGCCGAGCGCGCTGATGGCCCGCAGCGGCAGGTAGCTGAAGGACGTGAGCCCGGCGAAGGCGAGGGTGATGAGGCGGTGGAGGTTGAAGGAGGTCTTCCCGGCGGCCCTGGGCTGCACCTCGTAGGCGAACGGCGCGGAGCGGAATCCCACCCAGGCGTAGAGCCCCTTCATGAACCGGGAGCGCTCCGGGAGGCGGAGGAGCGCCGCCACCACCTTGCGATCGAGGAGCCGGAAGTCCCCCGCGCCCGGCGGGATCTCCACGAGCGAGCCGCGCCGGAGGAGCCAGTAGAAGAGCGCCGTGCCCGCGCGCTTCACGGCGGTCTCGCCGCGGCGGCTCACGCGCACGCCGTAGACCATGTCGAAGCCGTCGCGCCAGCGCTCGAGCATGCCGGCCAGGGCGGAGAGCGGGTGCTGGAAGTCGGCGTCGAGGAGGAAGACCACGTCGCCGCGCGCCGCGGCGAGGCCGGCGGTGAGGGCGGCCTCCTTCCCGAAGTTGCGCGACAGCTCGAGGTACTGCAGGCGGCACTCCCGGGCCACGCCGAGGACCGCCTCGCGGGTCCCGTCGCGGCTGCCGTCGTTCACGACCACGATCTCGAAGGAGTCGGTGAGCGCCGCGAGGGTGTCGCGCAGCGCGGCCAGGAAGGGGGCGGCGTTCGCCTCCTCGTTGAACATGGGCACGACCGCGGAGATCGACGGCGTCGAGCGGCCGCGTGCGGCGCGCGGGGGCGCGGGGAGGCTGTCGCTCGCCTGCATCGGGGCGCAGCAAATCACGCCGCACCGGCGTCGACAATGCGATGCGAGCGCAGGGGCAGCCGGATGAGGCTGCCCCGGCCCTCCAGAGGGCCCCCAGCGATGAGCGCGGCTTCGCCGCGGACACGGATCTCGATGGGTCGGGCCGGGCGGGGCGGCAACGGAGCCGGGCCCCGCGCGCCGGCCGTGCGTGCGCTAGGATCGCCGCCATGGGGAAGAAGCAGCTGCCCGACCTGCCGGACACGGGGCGCCGCTACCTGGACCACACGGTGCGCGCGCGCCTGCATAGCCCCGGCATCACGAGGTACCCCCCGCGCCAGGGGCCCGGCGGCCGGATCGCCTTTGCCGTGATCGTCGCCGTCGCGGTGATCGTGGCGATGCTCTGGCTGCGCTGACGCGCTGGGCGCGCCGGGGAGCGGCGCGCCCGGAGCGCCGCCGCCGACGCTAGAGCTTGCGGACGTTCGCGGCCTGAAGGCCCTTGGGGCCCTTCACGATCTCGAACTCCACCTTCTGGCCTTCGGAGAGGGTCTTGAAGCCTTCGCCGCTGATCGCGCTGTAGTGGCAGAAGACGTCCTCGCCACCGTTGTCCTGCGTGATGAACCCGAACCCCTTTGCGTCGTTGAACCACTTCACGGTTCCAGTCGCCATGCAGACGTCTCTTTCGCTGTGTTCGAACCGCCGAG
This sequence comes from Anaeromyxobacter sp., assembly GCA_036523995.1. GTDB lineage: Bacteria > Myxococcota > Myxococcia > Myxococcales > Anaeromyxobacteraceae > Anaeromyxobacter. The sequence goes on along the minus strand of DATDDC010000762.1, from coordinate 4,323 downwards.
ATGACGTTCGGTCCACCCGCACCAAGGTGGACGAGAAGATCCTGTAGCCGAAAATTTCGCTACGGTCGAGACGGGGGCTTGGGGGCGGCGCCGCGAGACTTCACGCAGAGCGACGTCGGGCCGCGTCACGCCGCGACGACGCCGCACGACGGCGGCTGGCGAAGGGCCGCCCCGTCGAGCCTCGCCTCCAGATCCGCGAGGATCGTCGCGGCACTGGGAAGCTCCGCCACGGTCCGCTCCGGAATGCGAACGAGACTCATTCCAGTGTAGAAGAGGCCGTTCTCGGTGTCGCCGTGGACGGCGGCCGCGAGGAGCGCATCCGTGATGCAGAAGCTCTCCTTGAAGCCGCTGGCGCGCGCGACGCACAGGTTCTCGCCCAGGCACTCGATGCAGGCGCCCCGGCGGCCCTGGTAGCCCTCCCGGCCGAACCACCAGGCCTTGGAGCGGGGCGGGACGGCCTCGCCGCGCGCGAGACGCTCGGTGAACGCGTTCCGGACGGCGCGCGCCTTCATGCCCTTCACGCAGCTCGTGATGATGACGACGTCCTCGGCGGTCTTGCCGAGGTGCATCTGCTTGAACGCGGGGTGGACGTCGCCGTCGCTGCAGGCGAGGAAGCGGGTGGCGAGCTGGACGCCTGCGGCGCCGGCCGCGAGGAAGCGAGAGACGTCCTCCGCGTCCACGCCGCCGGCGGCCACGACCGGGAGCCGGGTCGCCCCCATCACCTCGGAGAGGAGCGTGGGCAGGGCGTGGCCGATGTCGCCGATGTGGCCGCCCGCCTCGGCGCCCTCCGCCACGATGAAGTCCGCGCCCCACTTCTCGTACATGGCGGCGAGCCGCCCGGAGGAGACGATCCCGGCGAAGGGGACGCCGCCCTCGCGGCACCACCGCACGATCTCGCGCGAGATGCCGGCGCCCTGGACGAGGAACGAGACCTTCTCCTCGATGGCGACCCGGGCGAGCGCCTCGAAGTCGGCCTTGTTGATGGCGGCCATGAGGTTCACGCCCACGTAGCCGCCCCTCGCCTCCGCCTTGGCGCGGCGGATCTCGGCGCGGAGCTGCTCGGGCGTCTTCAGCACCGCGGAGATGGTGCCGGCGCCCACGAGCCGCTCGCCGCGATGCGCCGCCACCTTGCCGGCGAGGCCGTCGGAGGCGTGGATGCCCATGCCGCCCTGCACGAGGAGCCGGCGCCCGGAGCGGAGCACCGCGTCGATGGCCGCGCGATCGAGCCTCGCCAGCGGGCAGGGATCGACTGTCGGGAGGGGCGTGGTGGCGGTCATGGAGCTCCTGCGCGCCCGGGGAAGGGGGAGGCGCGAAGGCCTGCAGGCTACGGGAGCCTTGTCACGCCCGTGTCACGGCGTCATCTGAGCGGGGGGACACTCGGGCTTCGCCCTCGCGCCCCCCCGATCCCCTCCGCTCGCCCATCCACGGCGCGCCGTGACGCGGTGCGCGGTCCCACACGCAACCGATGATTCCGCACCCCGTCGGCGTCGAGGTCGGGGTCGTGGTCGAGGTCGGCGTCGGGGTCGTACGTCCCCCGTCACACCGCCGCCACGTGCCCCGCCCGCGCGCGGGCCTCGTCCTCGAACTCCTTCGGCTCCACGTCGTACAGCTTCACGTGGGGCGACATGAGCACGGCGTCGAGGTAGGCGCTCGTCTTCGCCCGCCGCTCCTTCTCGAGGGCCTTCGGATCCACCGGCACGAACTTCTCGTCCGGCGTGATCTTGAAGAGCGGCTGGCCCTTCTGCACCACCGTCCCGTCGCCGCCGGTCATGATGATCTTGTCGATCGTCCCGGAGAACGACGCCCGGACGGTGTTGAACATCTTCATCACCTCGATGATGTAGAGCGGCTGGCCCTTGTCGAAGTGCTGGCCCTCGGTGATGAAGGGCGGACGCCCCGGCGCCTCCTGGCGGTAGAACATCCCGCCGAACGGCGCCACCAGCTCGTCGGCCTTGGTGGCCGGCGGCGGCACGAGCACCTTCTTCATGCGCGCCTGCAGCTCCGGGTCGCTGAGGTAGGACGGGATCGTCACCTCCAGGTTCTGCTCGACCTTGAAGTCGAAGAACCGGACGCTCTCGCCCACCATGAAGAGCAGGCCGAGCAGCTCGTTCCCCGCCTCGTAGCCGAGGTGCGCGGCGCGGATGGACGCCCAGGTCTCGGCGTCGTAGCCGCCCTGCGGCGCCTCGCTCTTCAGGATGTCGTTCAGCTTGAAGAACTCCTCGCGACGGAGGCCGAACGTGCTCCGCAGCGACTGGTAGAAGCGGATGGAGCGCTGGAGCAGGTCGTGGTCGTGCTGCCAGATCACCTCGGCGGCGGGGGCCTTCGGGTCCCAGGCCATGTTGAGGTACTCGTACGTGTCGCTGAGCACGCCGAGGGGGTTGCGCACCCAGAGCACCTTGCCGCCGTCGAGCCGGTACTGCCTGCGGTTGAGCGAGAGCCAGCCGGCGAGCAGGTGCGGGTCCTCGATGAGCCGCTCCATGGCGCGGGTGAGGAGCGTGAACTTCCGGTCGAGCACGTCGGACATCGCCTTCGCCACCGACGGGTCGCCGCTCTCCTTCTGCATGTGCCCCACGTAGTGCTTCTTCATCTCGGCGAAGGCGTGGCCGAGGTCGAGCTTGTTGGCCTCGTCCTTGAGCTGGCCCACGAGCGTGAGGTACGGCACCACGAAGCGCGTGGTCGGCTTCGCCATCACGTTCTGGCCGATGAACCAGTTCACGAGCCCGTAGTGGAACTGGAGGTTCGTGGCGAGCTGGATGCCGCGCAGGCTCGTCGTCCCGAGGACGCGGGCGAGGTCGACGTAGCTGTCGAGCCGGTCGTCGCCCTTCGTGAGGAGGAGCGCGATGTTCGAGTCGTAGGCGCCGGCCACGCGGTAGCGCATGAACATGCCGGTGTCCGGGTTCGGCATGCTGATGCCCTGGTCGTCGCGGATCTCGCCCTCGATGGGCTTCGACCAGAAGCGGATGAGGCCCCCGGCGTGCGGCGAGAGCGAGGCGTCCGTGGCGTTGAGGCGCGCCTCGACCGAGGCGGGGAAGCGCGGGATGCGCGTGGGCTTGGGGAGGCGCTCCTTGTGGCGCGCCAGGAGCGCCATGGCCTCGACGAGCGACTCGACCACGAACGCGTCCCTGGGATCCTCCGGGTTCGTGAAGCACAGCGAGTAGCAGAGCTCCGTCACCCGGTGCTCGACCTGGATCCGGGTGTTCACCTCCATGAAGTAGTACCGGTCGCGGTCGACGATGCACTCGAAGGTGGAGGCGGAGTCGAGGCCCACCGCCGCGCCGAAGCGGGCGGCGTCGTCCTCCATGCGCTTCAGGATCTCGAGGTCGGTGCGGAGGGCCTTCGCCTCGTCGCTCCTGCCGGCCTTCTCGGCGCGGGCCACGGCGGCCTGGAGCCCCTCCTGCGTGACCGAGACCTCGAGGAGCTTCTGCTCGTGCATCTGCAGCGAGCAGTCGCGGCCGCCCAGCGAGACGCACCACTTCCCGTTGCCGAGGAGCTGGATCTCGTTGTGGCGGGTCTGCTCGATGTTGAGCTCGATGAGGACGTTCTTGTTGTCGCCGGCGCCCGTGGCCTTCACCTCCGAGAGCACCTCGCGGGTCAGCGCCGGGGCCTCGGCCGCCGCCTCGGCCACGAGCTTCTCGTCCGGGTTCAGGACGGAGAGCAGGATGCCGCCCAGGATGCGCTGGCCCTTGCCGCCGCCGCCGCCGATGGCCTTGAGGCGCACGCGGCTGCCCGGGTACTTCCGGAACATCTCGGTGACCTCGCGCTGCACCTGCGCGCCGAGCTCGTCGATGGTGTAGAGGTCGATGCCCTTCGCGTAGGACGCCGTGAGGATGGCGTCGGCGAGCTCCTCGAGCGAGGCCTTCTCGTCGGCGAGCACCTTCGGCTCCGCCTTCAGCCCCTCCGCCTCGGCCAGGGCGAGGAGCTGCCTGCGCGTCTTGTGCTTCGCCACGAGCGTCTTGGCCGTCACGTTGTTCACGCCCGGCGTGGTGGAGACCTTCACCTCGAGGGCGGTGCGCTTCGCCTCGTCCTTCTTGCCGGCGCGCGCCTGCGTGACCGAGTTCGGGCCGATGAACTTGAGGCCCGCCTTCTCGATGGTGGCGACGAACTCCTCGTCCTCGGCCATGAACCCGTAGCCCGCGAAGACGGAGTCGTAGCCGTTGTCCTTGGCGATCTGGACGATCTGGTTCATCCGCTCGACGCGCTCCTCCTTGGTCGCGCCGGTGTAGTCGGGGACGCGGTGGACGCGGCTCGTGTCGACGAGCTGGCGCAGCTCGGGCGCGAGCGCGTTCGGGTACACGATGGAGTCCTTCTCCGAGAGCAGGATCC
>DATDDC010000761.1:0-2671 GCA_036523995.1 Anaeromyxobacter sp. | reverse complement strand
GCGGACGCGGAGCCGCTGGCCGCCGACCTCGTAGTCCTCGCCCGCGGTCGCCGCGTCGCGCTCCACCCGCACCTGCCATGCGACGACGCGCGCCCCGGCCTCGCGCGGCACGGCGCGGAGCGCCGCCACGACGCCGCTCAGGGCGGGGAGGTCCGAGAGGCACCAGCGCGAGGAGCGGCAGCGCTCCATCGAGAACGCCTCGCGTCCGACGTAGACGAGGCTCGCCCCGGTCGCCATCGCCGTCCCGTCCGCCTCGACCACGGCGAGGACGAGCGCCCGCGGCCCGTCCATGGAGACCGCCACGTCGGCGAAGCGAAGGTGCTGGAGCGCGACCGCCGCGGGACCGCCGGCGGGGAGCTCGACGGCGCCGAGGCGCGCGAGCGCCTCCTTCACCTCGGTCTCGGGGCTGGCCGCGGAGCAGGCGAGGAGCGCGGCCCAGGCGAGCACCGCACCCGAGGCGAGCGCCGCGGCGGAGGGCCGCTCAGCGCAGCTCCGCAAGGCGCTTCTCCGCCTCGGGCCGCCGCGGGTCCTGCGGGTGCTTCACGATGAGCTTCTGGAGCGCGGTGCGCGCGCGGAACTTCTCGTCCATGGCCGCGGCCGCCTGCGCGAGCTTCATGAGGGCCTCGGCCTCGTGCTTCGAGCCGGGGTACTTGTCGACGAGGGCCTCGTAGCGCCCCACCGCGCCCGCCCAGCGCTTCCGCTTGAAGTAGAACTCCGCCACGTACCATTCGTGCTCGGCGAGGCGCGAGTTGGCCTGCTCCAGCACCTTCCTGGCCTCGGGCGCGTACTTCGAGTCGGGGCGCTTCTCCAGGAACTTCGTGAGCGCCTCGGACGCGCGCTGGAGCTGCCGCTGGTCCTTCTCGTAGGCGGGAGGGAAGAGGGCGAAGTGGCTCGGCGCGTCCTTGAAGTGCGCGAGCCCCTGCCGGAACTCCGCGTAGTCCACCTCCTCGTGGTTCGGATGGAGCTGGACGAACTGCTTGTAGGCCTCGATGGCCTCCGGATAGCTCTCCTGCGCGAACTTCGAGTCGGCGATGCGCAGCTCCGCGAGCGGCGCGAACTTCGAGAACGGGTACTTCGTCTTCACGTACTCGAAGAACTTCTCGGCCTCGGGGTAGGTCTTGTCCTTCAGGAGATCGACGCCCGCCTGGTAGTTCTCCTCGGCGTTCGTGCCGTACTTGAGCTCTCCCGTGAACGAGAGGTGCTTCGTCTTGCACCCTGGGAGCGCGGCGAGCGCGGCGGCGGAGAGGCAGGCGAGCGCGGTGGTCCTTCGCATGAGGGCGGGGAGGATAACAGAGGTCCGCCGGGATGGCAGCCCGAGCGCTACCGGTCCTCGTACACGCCCAGGACGCGCGCCACCGCCTCGCCGGAGAAGCCGCGGCCGAGGAGGAAGCGGGCGAGCCGGGCCCGGCTGCGGTCGCCGAGGGCGCCGAGATCCTTCGTGTCCGCGCGGCGCTCGGCCAGGGCCCGGCAGAGCGTGGCCTCGCCCTCCGCACCCGCGCCCCCCGTCGCCTCCGCGAGCGCCAGGGCCACGGCCTCTCGCGCGCGGGAGGCCCCGATCCCCGCCGCGGCGAGCCGCCGCTCCGCGAGGCGCGGACCGGCCCGGCCCGAGGAGAGGAGCGCTCGCGCCCGAGCCGAGGCGTAGGCCGCGTCGTCGAGGTAGCCGAGGCCGAGGAGCCAGCGCACGACCTCGTCCGCCTCGGCGGCGAGCTCCGCGCGGGCGAGGCGGGCACGCACCTGGGCCTCGGTGCGGGCGGCCGCGCCGAGGTAGCGGAGGGCGATGGCCTTGGCGCGGTCGAGCGGGGCCGGCGTCGTCAGAACCGCTCGATCTTGAAGTCGTCGTCGCCGCCCGGCGCCTCGGGCTTCGACGTGCCCGTCGCGGGGGGCGCCATGCGGCCCAGCGCGGACGAGCCCGTCCCGGCGTTGCCGGGCGGCGGGGTCGGCGGGCGCCGCGCGGCGGGCGGGCGTGGGGCCTGGGGCGGCGGCGCCCCGGCCTCGGGCTGCTTCTCGAAGGAGTCCCACTTCGAGTCGCTCGTCCCGGAGATGCCGGAGACGCGGAGCGCGAAGTCGTCGGGGTTCGTCGCCTGACGGAGCGCCTCCTCGTACGAGACGAGCCCCGACTTGAGGAGGCCCATGAGCGACTGATCGAAGGTCTGCATGCCGTAGGAGACGTGCCCCTGCGCGATGGCGTCGGGGATCTCCTTGGTGCGGTCCTTGTCCTCGACGAGCTCACGGACGCGCCCGGTCGCGAGCAGGACCTCGATGGCGGGGACGCGCCCCTTGCCGTCGGCGCGCGGCACGAGCCGCTGCGAGATGACCGCCCGGAGCACCGACCCGAGCTGCAGCCGCACCTGCTTCTGCTGGTACGGCGGAAACGCGGAGATGATGCGGTTCACGGTCTCGGTGGCGTCGAGGGTGTGCAAGGTCGAGAAGACGAGGTGGCCGGTCTCGGCGGCGGTGAGCGCCGTCTCGATCGTCTCGAGGTCGCGCATCTCGCCCACCAGGATCACGTCGGGGTCCTGGCGCAGCGCGCTCTTCAGCGCCTGCCCGAAGCTCATCGTGTCGACGCCGACCTCGCGCTGGTTCACGATCGAGCGCTTGTCGCGGATGAGGAACTCGATCGGGTCCTCGATCGTCATGATGTGACAGGTCTCGGTCGCGTTGATGTGGTCGA
>DATDDC010000760.1:0-8625 GCA_036523995.1 Anaeromyxobacter sp. | reverse complement strand
GCCATGAGCCCGAGCGAGAAGCCCGAGCCGAAGCTGCCGGAGAGGATGAACTGCTTCGCCTTCAGCTCGGTGCTGTTGTTCCGCCCGGTCGAGGCGTTCAGCACGTCCACCATCTTCGCGGGATCGAGCCCGAAGCGGCGGAACGCGGCCGGCCGCGCCTTCGCGAAGGCGTCCAGGGCCGCGGGGGACAGGTCCCAGGCGCGGACGCGCCAGCCCGCCTCCACCAGGCGCGCCGCCATGGGCGTCCCCATCTTGCCCAGGCCGACGAACGCGATGGTCGCCGGCGGCTCGAGCGGCTCCGCGCGCGGCCCGTCAGCCATGGCCGGTCCTCCTCGGGGCGGGGGCGTCCTCGCCGCGGGCGAGCGCCCGGCGCGCGGCCGCCGGCGGCGTCAGATGCCCATCTCCTTGAAGACCTCCTTCGCAGCGCGGAAGCTGTCCATGGCGGCGGGGACTCCGCAGTAGATCGCGGTCTGGAGGAACACCTCGCGGATCTCGTCCTTGGTGAGGCCGTTGTGGATGGCGCCTCGCACGTGCAGCTTCACCTCGTAGGCGCGGTTCAGCGCGGTGAGCATGGCGAGGTTGATGATGCTCCGCGTCTTCCGGTCGAGCGTGGGCCGGCTCCAGGTCTCGCCCCAGCAGTACTTCGTGACGAGCTCCTGGAACGGCCGGGTGAAGTCGTCGGCGTTCTTGATGGAGGCGTCGACGTACTCCGCGCCGAGAACCTCGCGTCGGATCCTCAGGCCCTTCTCGTACAGCTCGTCGCTCATTGCGCGCTCCTCGTGCGAGCTCGCCCGCGAGCGCGGGCTGGCCGGCGGACCGGGCGGCTCATTGTTCGGACAACCTGACATCTTGACGTCCGGATGTCAACGGTGGTTTGGTGGGCGCACGAGCCCCGGAAGGCCCCGGCGTGTGACGGGGGCCGGCGCTCGACGGGAGACGGCCATGGCCGACGCGAACACGCTCGAGCCCGCCTGCGCGAACTGCGGCGTGGTCCAGGCCAAGCTGGGGACGACGAGCTGCGCCAGCGGACCGTCCGCCGGCGCGCCCCCGCGCCCCGGCCAGTGTCCGACGTCGACGCAGGCCGCGATCGTCGGCGACGCGGTCGCGGAGCTTCGCGGCGACGGAGCCGACGCCAGGCTCGCCCGCGTCGCCGCGCGCGTGGAGGGGCTCGGCTACGAGCGCTCCCCGGAGGGCGCGCTGGCGCGCTGGACGCGCATCGAGGACACCATCGCCTTCGCGAAGCTCATGGGCTACCGCAGGATCGGCATCGCCACCTGCGTCGGGCTCCTCCAGGAGACGGGCCAGCTCTGCGAGATCCTCGAGGCGCAGAAGCTCGAGCCCGTCACCGTCTGCTGCAAGTGCGGGAGCACCGACAAGTGCGAGACGGGGATCCCCGACGGCGACAAGGTCCGGCCGCGGCGCTTCGAGGCCGCCTGCAACCCCATCGCCCAGGCGCGCATCTGCAACGCGCTCGGCACGGACCTGAACGTCATCATGGGCCTGTGCGTCGGACACGACGCCCTCTTCAACAAGCACTCGGACGCCCCCGTGACGACGCTCGTCGCGAAGGACCGCGTCACGGGCCACAACCCGGCCGCCCCGCTGTACGGGAGGCACTACTACCGCCGGCTCCGGACACCCCTGCCCGTCGCGGCGGACGTGGAGGGCGCCTAGCGTGCACGCTCCCGCCATGCCGCCGCCGGAGGCCCGCACGTGCCGCTGAGCGTCTTCGAGGACAAGCGACCGCTGTACCAGACGGTCGCGGAGCGGCTCTCCACCGCCATCGAGGAGGGCACCTACCCCGTGGGCAGCATGCTCCCCACCGAGGCGGAGCTGTGCGAGCGCTTCGGCGTCTCCCGCCAGACGATCCGCGAGGCGACGCGGCTCCTGCTCCAGCTCGGCCTCGTCTCGCGCCACCAGGGCGTGGGCACGCGCGTGGAGCGGGCCACCGTGGCCGAGACGTACGTGCAGCGGCTCGGCGCGCTCCCCGACATCTGGCAGTACGTGAAGGAGACCCGGCGCAAGGTCCTGCGCGTCGCCGACGTCGCGGCGGGCCGCGCCCGGGCGCCGCTCCCGGGCGATCCCTCCCGGCGCTGGCGCGTCCTCGAGGGCCTGCGCTTCGTGGGCGACGAGACGAAGCCCATCGCCTGGACGCAGATCTACGTGCTCCCCGGCTACGCCGCCGTCACGGACGCGAAGAACCGCGACGCCGTGCCCATCTACTCGCTCATCGAGCGCCGCTTCGGCATCAAGACGCAGAGCGTGCGCCAGGAGATCAGCGCCGTCGCCATCACGGGCGAGATGGCGAGCCTGCTCCACGTGACGGGCGGGAGCCCCGGCCTCTCCGTCCTGCGGCAGTACGTCTCGACGCAGGACGAGGTCTTCGAGGTGTCGCTCTCCATTCATCCCGCGGACCGGTACCACTACACCATGCAGCTCGATCTCTCCCTCGGCCGGCACCCGGTGGGCGTCGCGGAGCCGGGCTAGCGAGGCGTCACCGCGCCGGGGGCAGGAGCCTTCCAAGGCGCGGCTCCTCCTCGAGCCTCCACAGGCGCGCGATGGCCGCGCGCATCTCGGCCTCCGTGGCCGCGCCGCGGAAGCGGGCCAGCCGGATGGCCTTCTCCTCGAGCTCGCCGCGGGAGAGCGAGTTGCCCGGATCGCCCTTGGGGACGTCCACCCGGGCCGAGCAGGTGCGGCCGTCGACGGTGCGGACCTCGACCTTCCCGATCCAGCGCTGCGGGTAGGCCGAGTCGACCTCGGCGTCGAGCACCATGCGGACGCGCTCGCGGAAGGCCGCCACGCGCGCGTCCTGGAGGGCGTGCTCCTCGAACTCGGCCAGGCCGGCCTTTCCGTGAACGGCGATGAGGCCGAGCACCGTCCCCATCGAGAACTTCGCCTGGTGGACCGTGGCGGGGACGACCACGGGCCCGAGCACGTCGAGGGCGCCCTGGTGGACCTTGGCCGTCACCTGGGCGATGCGGTCGTGGGTGAGCCCCTCGCGCCGGAGGAGCTCCGCGAGCGCGTCGGCCGCCGGATGGGTGTGGCGGCACGAGGAGTGCCACTTGTACGAGGTCTCGGCCGTGGCCCAGCGGCTCCCCAGGCGGTCGATGAGCTTTGCGGGATCGGCGTCGCTGGACATCCCCGCGGCCATCCCCTGCGCTCCCTCCAGGATCCGCCTCGCCCCGGTGAGCCCCTCGCGCGCGAGATCCGCGGCGAGGAGCCCGTCGGCCGCCGCCTTCGCCGTGTGGAGCTGCTTCGAGTCCGCCGCGTCGCGCAGGAACTCCCAGAGGCCCGCCGCCTGCGTGCCGGCCGATCCCAGCGCCTGCTGGACGAGATCCGCGTCGAAGCCGAGCAGCTTCGCCACCGCCGCCGCCGCCGCCACGGTGCCCGCCGTCCCCGTGGTGTGGAACACCTTGTAGTGGGAGCGCCCCAGGAACTCGCCCACGCGGATGCCGACCTCGTATCCGCAGATCGCCGCGAGCAGCACGTCGCGCCCCGACCTGCCCTCGGCCTGGGCCATGGCCACGACGGGCGGGAAGATCACCGCCGCGGGATGGAACACGGAGCCGTTGTGGACGTCGTCCTGCTCGAGGACGTGCGAGGAGGCGGCGTTCACGAGCGCCGCGAAGAACGGGCTCGTGGCGGCGCGGTCCGGCAGCACCTCGCTCGGCCCCTCGTGCGGCCCCATCCTCCGGGCGAAGGACTGCAGGGCGCGCACCGGGCGCGAGTCCTTCCCGCCGAGCGCCGAGCCCATCCAGTCGACGAGGAGGTCCTTCGCCATCTCGACCACGGGCGCCGGCACGTCGCCGAAGCGGAGCCGGGCCACGAACTCGCACAGCGTCCGCGTCGGAGATGCGCTGCCCATGGTGCCCTCCGTCAGATGGCGCGCTCGGCGCGCATCGCCGCGATCTCGTCCGGCCCGTAGCCCACCCAGCGCAGCACGGCGTCCGTGTGCTGCCCGAGCGCGGGCACGTCGCCCATGGCCGGCTCCACGCCGCCGATGTTGGCGGGCGGGAGGAGCGCCTCCACCGGGCCCGCGCTCGTCCCCACCGTCCGCCAGCGCCTGCGCGCGGCGAGCTGCGGGTGCGCCACCGCCGCCTCGATGTCGTTGATGCGCCCGTTCGCGATGCCGGCGCGGTCGAGGCGCAGGACGACCTCCTCCGCGGTGAGCTTCGCGAACGCCTGCTCGATGATGGACGTGAGCTCCCGCCGGTGCGCGACGCGCTCGGCGTTGGGCGAGAAGCGCGGGTCCGTGGCCAGCTCCGGCCGCCCCAGCACCTCGCGGCAGAAGGTGGACCACTCCCGGTCGTTCTGGATGCCGAAGATGACGTCGCGACCGTCGCCGGCGCGGTGCGGCCCGTAGGGCGCGATGCTGGGGTGCGAGGCGCCGGCGCGGATGGGCGGGTTCCGGCCGTAGTGACCGTAGTAGAACGGATGCGTCATCCACTCGGCCAGCGCCTCGAGCATGGAGACCTCGATGCGCGTGCCCTTGCCCGTGCGCTCCCGCACGAGGAGCGCCGTGAGGATCGCCGAGTAGGAGTACATCGCCGCCGCCACGTCGGCGACGGAGACGCCGCAGCGCGCCGGCTGATCTCCCGTCCCGGTCACGGAGAGGAGCCCCACCTCGGCCTGGACGAGGAGGTCGTACGCCTTCTTGTCGCGGTAGGGGCCGTCGTCGCCGTACCCGGAGATGTCGGTGACGATGAGGCGGGGATTGCGCGCGGCGAGCGTGGCGTGATCGAGCCCGAGCCGCGCCGCCGCGCCCGGCGCGAGGTTCTGCACCACCACGTCGGCGCGATCCACGATGCGCCCGAGCGCCTCGCGGCCGGCCCGGTGCTTCACGTCGAGCGTGACGCTCTCCTTGCCGCGGTTCAGCCAGACGAAGTACGAGGCGAGGCCGTTCACGGCGCGATCGTAGCCGCGGGCCAGATCGCCGCCGTCCGGCCGCTCCACCTTGATGACGCGGGCGCCGTGGTCCGCGAGCTGGCGCGTGCAGAACGGCCCCGCCACCGCGTGCTCCAGGGACACCACCGTGAGGCCTTCGAGCGGCCGCATCGCCGATCCTAGAACGAGCGCGGCAGGCCGAGGACGTGCTCGGCCACGTACGAGAGGATGAGGTTCGTGGAGATGGGCGCCACGGTGTAGAGCCGCGTCTCGCGGAACTTGCGCTCCACGTCGTACTCCGCGGCGAAGCCGAAGCCGCCGAACGTCTGCAGGCACACGTCCCCGGCCTCGGAGGAGGCCTTGGCGGCGAGGTACTTCGCCATGTTCGCCTCGGCGCCGCAGGGCTCGTGGCGATCGAACAGCTCGCAGGCCTTCCAGCGCATGAGGTCGGCCGCCTCGAGCTCGATCTTGCACTGGGCGATGGGGAACTGGACCCCCTGGTTCTGGCCGATGGGGCGGTCGAAGACGACGCGCTCCTTCGCGTAGGCGCTGGCCTTCTCCACGAACCAGCGCGCGTCGCCGATGCATTCCGCCGCGATGAGCGTGCGCTCGGCGTTGAGGCCGTCGAGGATGTAGTGGAAGCCCTTCCCCTCCTGGCCGATGAGGTTCTCGGCCGGGATCTCGAGGTCCTCGAAGAAGGCCTCGTTCGTCTCGTGGTTCACCATGTTGCGAATGGGGCGGAGCGTGAGGCCGTGGGCGAGCGCCTTCTTCACGTCCACCAGGAACACCGACATGCCCTCGGTCTTCTTCTTCACCTGGGCGAGCGGCGTCGTGCGCGCCAGCAGGATGAGGTAGTCGGAGTGCTGCGCCCGCGAGAGCCAGACCTTCTGGCCGTTCACGACGTAGCGGTCGCCCTTCCTCACCGCGGTCGTCTTGAGCCGCGTCGTGTCGGTGCCGGTGGTGGGCTCGGTCACCGCCATCGACTGGAGGCGCAGCTCGCCCTTCGCGATCCGGGGAAGCAGCGCCTTCTTCTGCGCCTCCGAGCCGTGCCGGAGCACGGTGCCCATGTTGTACATCTGCCCGTGGCACGCCCCGGAGTTCCCGCCGCAGCGGTTGATCTCCTCGAGGATGACCGACGCCTCGGCGAGCCCGAGCCCGGCCCCGCCGTACTCGGCCGGGATGAGCGCGGCGAGCCAGCCCGCCTCGGTGAGCGCCTTCACGAACTCCTCGGGGTAGCGCTCCGCCTCGTCCGCCGCGCGCCAGTAGGCCGGCTCGAACTGGTTGCAGAGGGCCCGCACCCCCTCGCGGATCTCCTGGTACGCGCGCCCGCTCACGTCCCGCTTCCCCGCCGGCGTTGACAGCCCCTGGTCATGAGGACATCATGACATCCTGACATCACGACGTCAACGCGCGGAGCGCAGCCGATGACCGAGAGCACGGACCTGTCGAGCTGGATCGGACGCGAGCAGGAGCGGGTGGACTGGGTGAACGCGAATCACCTCGCCGCCTGGAATGCCACCCTCGACCGCGACGATCCCTTCCCGCGCGAGGGCGATCCCGTCCCGCCGGGCTTCCACTGGGCGCTGTTCCCGCCGCTCGCCCGCCAGTCCGAGCTCGGCCCCGACGGCCACGCCAGGCGCGGCGGGTTCCTGCCGCCCGTCCCGCTCCCGCGCCGCATGTGGGCGGGGAGCCGCGTCCGCTACCACGCGCCGCTCCGGGTGGGCGAGCGCGTCCAGCTCGCCTCGGTGGTGGAGAAGATCGAGGAGAAGACCGGTCGCGCCGGCGCGCTCGTCTTCGTCACCGTGCACCACCGCGTCTCCGGCGGAGCCGGGCTGGCGATCGACGAGGAGCAGGACATCGTCTACCGCGAGGCCCCGAAGCCCGGCGCGCCGGGGCAGGCCGGTCCCGCGGAGCCGGCGCCCCGGGGCACGTGGCGGCGGGAGATCGTGCCCGACGACGTGCTCCTGTTCCGCTACTCGGCCCTGACGTTCAACGGCCACCGCATCCACTACGACCGCCGCTACGTCACGGGCGTCGAGGGCTACGCCGGCCTCGTCGTGCACGGGCCGCTCATCGCCACGCTCCTCCTCGACCTCGTCCGCAGGGAGCTCCCCGCCGCCGCGATGGAGCGCTTCCGCTTCAAGGGGCTCCGTCCCACCCTGGACGTCTCTCCCTTCACGGTGGAGGGACGCCCGGGCGACGCCGCGAAGCAGGTCCTCCTCTGGTCCACCGACAACCAGGGCCAGGCCGCCATGGAGGCCGAGGCATGGATCCGCTGACCCTGCCCGCCCGCTCCTGGCTGTTCGTCCCCGCCACCCGCCCGGAGCGCTTCGCGAAGGCGGCGGCGAGCGGCGCCGACCGCGTCATCCTCGACCTCGAGGACTCCGTCGCCCCGCCGGAGAAGCGGGAGGCCGCCCGGGCGCTGCCCGGGGCATCGCTGCCGGCGAACGTCCCCGTCTACCTGCGGGTGAACGCCCACGGAACGGAGTGGTTCGAGGACGACCTCGCCGTGGCGGCGCGGCTCCGCATCGCGGGGATCGTGCTCCCCAAGGCGGAGGCCGGCGAGCACGCCGCCCGGGCCGCCGCCGCGCTTCCCTCGGCCCACCGGATCGTGCCGATCGTGGAGACCGCCGTCGGCCTCTGGAACGCCCTCGACGTCGCCCGTGCGCCGCGGGTCGAGCGGCTCGCCTTCGGCGCCATCGACCTCGAGCTCGACACCGGCATGCGCGACGAAGGGGATTCGATGGTGTACGCGAGGTCCCGCGTCGTGATCGCGTCGAGGGTCGCCGGGATCGCCCCTCCCATCGACTCCGTCACCCTCGGCATCGACGACGAGGCGGCCGTGGGTCGCGACGCCGAGCGCGGCCGCCGCCTGGGCTTCGCCGGGAAGCTCTGCATCCATCCCAGGCAGATCGGGCCGACGAACCGCGTCTTCCAGCCCAGCGACGCGGAGGTGGAGTGGGCCGGCTCGCTCCTCGCCGCCGTCGCGGCCCGCCCCCGCGACGCCGCGGCGTTCTCCTTCCGCGGGACGATGGTGGACCGTCCGGTGATCGAGCGGGCGAGGCAGATCCTGGCGCAGGCCGGCAAGGCCCGGGGCTGAGGCGCGCGTCACCGAAGACCGAGCTACCCGGCGGCGGCGAGCGCACCCGACTGCTTCAGCGTGGCGATGATCTTGTCGGCCACCTGCCGCGCCACGGCCCCGAGCTCCTGCTCGGGCACGTCGTCCATCGAGAAGACGTCGCTGTACTTCTTGTGCAAGGGCAGCGCATCGATCTGGACGAGCTTCTCCTCGCCGATCAGGCCCCTCAGGGCACGCCCGTGGCACTTGAGGAAGCAGCCATCGATCATGATGGTCTTGTCCGCACTCTTGACCCAGGCTGCCATCGCCGAATGGGGAACGAAGAAGGTCTCCCCGTGACAGGCGCGCGCGAGAGATGGCACCTCCTTCGCGATCAGGTTGGCCGCGAGCCTCGCGATCTCTCCTCGGACGCATGGTCCTTCGCAGGAGAGGACGGGGATCCTCTTCGCCGCGAGCTGCTGCTTCGCATACGCCTCGCCGACCGGACAGAAGCCTTTCACTCCTTGCACGTCCAGCGAGAAGTCCGGCGTGTGCCCTTCCATGTGGTCCTCCTGCACCGAGTGCTTCGGGCGGATCGGGTTCGTCTCCTCCGTAGACGAACCAGGGACCTGGAAGGATACGGGTGGACCGCGCGCAGCGATCAGCCCAGCTGCCGGGCGAGC
>DATDDC010000759.1:0-12859 GCA_036523995.1 Anaeromyxobacter sp. | reverse complement strand
CCGGCTCGACCGCGTGCTGACCCTGAACCGCGGGGAGGTGCAGCTCGTCGGCATCACCGCGGATCCCGCCTACGAGACCACCGAGGACTTCCTGCGGTACCTCGCGCCGCACAGGCCGCTCCTCAAGGTCGCCTCGGAGATGCCCTACCTCGCGCTCGACTGGATCCAGCGCAAGCTCGCCGCCATCGGCCTCGCCGGCGAGCTCGAGGCGTACTCGGTGCAGAAGTACAAGACGCCCCCCAGGATCCAGAAGGGCATCCTGGTCTACGAGTCGTGGGGAAAGACCGAGTCGAAGGTGAAGCACGGCGCCGTCGACATCGGCCTCGAGATCTCGCAGACCGGCGGCGCCATCAAGAGCTACGGCCTCACCATCGTCGAGACGGTGATGCGGTCGCAGACCGCCGTCTACACGAGCGCTGCGGTGGCGAAGGACCCCGAGAAGCGCGAGCTCCTCGAGATGTTCCTGCTCAACGTCCACGGCGCGACCCACGCGGAGAACAAGGTGATGCTCCTCTTCAACGTGCCGAACCGGCTCGCCGACGAGGTCGAGCGCTACCTCTCGAGCCACAACCTCTTCGGCGACGAGCCCACCGCCAACCGGGGCAAGGAGTACACGGAGTACAACATCCAGGTGGACGCGGACGACGCGGAGAAGCCGCTCGCCATGGTGCGCTACGACCTGGCGCGGCTCGGGGCGCGGAGCATCAACACCATCCCCATCACCTCTTCCATCCCGAGCATCAAGGCGATCCGCAAGGGCTGAGGCGATGTGATGCCCCCCGAGGGGGCGAAGGCGTCACGCCTTCCGCTTCCGCGCCTTTCGCCCGCGCAGCACCACCTGGTATTCGCGGACGCGCACTCCCCGTAGCGCCTCGACCTTGCGCACGTCGAGCGCGTCCCACGGAATGTCGTGGATCGCGCCGCTCGGCTCGTCGATGAAATGGTGGTGGGGGGCGACGTTCGGATCGAACACGACCTTGCCCTCGGCGAGGACGAGCTGCCGGAGCAGCTTCTTTTCGACGAAGAGGTTGAGCGTGTTGTAGACCGTGGCGCGCGAGATCATCGGCACGCGCGAGCACACCTCGGCGAAGACCCTTTCGGCCGACGGGTGGACGTCGGTGTGGAGCACGTACCCCGCGACGGCGACCCGCTGCGCGGAGGGCTGAATCCCGTGCTGCCGGAGCTTGTCGGCGAGCGAGTGGGTCACCCCCCCTCCGTTAAGGGGCTGTCAGCGATCATGTCAACTCGATGGCGCGCCGCTCACCGGCTGTCAACATCGCTGTGACCCGCAGCGGGGTCACGCCCCTGCGCGTGTCTCCAGGCCCTGGTGAAACTTGCACCTCGGAAGTCACGCTCGGGGTGGGTCGTGCCGGCTTTGCGCAGAACGAGTGCACCCGCGCTCGATGCCGAGCGCGGGTGCCGATCCGGACGCGACGCGGAGGCGGCTAGGGAGCGAGCCCCAGGAACGGGCCCAGCGCCGGGAGCCCGGCCGCCGGCCGACCTCCCGCGCCCACCGCCGGCACCCGAATGCGCGCCTGCTCGTTGGCGAACGTTCCGCCGTCGGGCACGAAGATCTCCGGGTGGTCGAAGGGAGCCTGCTCCTGGCGAACCCGCTCGTCGGTCAAGGACAGCAGGAACGCCACCAGCGGAGCGGTGTCACCGGCGGTGAGCTGGATGTTGGCCATCTCTCCCGCCGTGTCGGGAAGGTTCCTGTCTCCGAAGTCGCCCTGCCGAGTGTAGAACTCGACGACCTGCGTGAGCGTCGCCTGGCCGCCGTTGTGGAAGTACGGGCCGGTGAGCTCCACGTTGCGCAGCCCCGGGATCTTGAAGAGGCCGTCCGCCTGGACGATCGTTCCGGGCGGGCAGGTCCCGCCCGTACCCAGAGTGCACGGCAGGTCCGCCCCCGGCGGCAGCAGGAAGCCGAGGCCCGCGAGCGCTTGCCGCGTGAAGGACAGGGGAAAGGGGAAGTCACCGTCGGCGCCCCGTCCCCGATCCTCGCTGGTCGGCCGGACGCCGATGTTGGCGAAGCCGTTGTCCTCGAGCGCCAGGACGGTGGGGTTCGGCACGAGGACGCCGCTCGCGAGCTGGGCGCTGGCCTCGATCTCGATCAGCTCCAGGTTACCCGTCCCTTTGCCCAGGCTGGAGAAGGCGGCGCCGGTGAGCTCGGAGCCGCTGTGGCAGGCCGCGCAGTTGCCCACGCCGATGGGCACCCCTGCGCCGGCGATGGCGTTGTTCACCGCGGGCGGGCTCTCGTCCCCTCGGTTCAGGAACACCAAGAGGCCCCGGAGCTGCTGCGGCGTGAGGGCCTGGTCGTTCCCCGCCATGAAGGCATCGAAGGGGGTCACGTCGGACACCAGCGTGGTCTCGTACATCTGGACGGCGAGCCCCCAGAACAGCGAGAAGTTGGCCTCCATCTGCGTGAAGGCGCCCACGTAGCCGCCGTTCCAGTACCGGTCCTGGAAGGCCGCCTGGATCAGCGCGGTGTAGGTCGTGTCGATCCCCTTCGCGGGAGCATTCGACAGCGCGCCCAGGACGCCGTCCTGCGGATGCACGAGCTGCTGGCCGAGGGGGGTGAGAGCGAGGAGCTTTCGGCCGATGAGCGGGAAGGGCCGGTCCAGGAAGGACATCTCCAGGTCGCTTCTCGGCGGCCCCACGGCCTGGGAGGCCAGGCTGGAGCTCGGGATGCTGACCGCGACCTGAAGCGGAGCGGCGCCGGGAGCACCCTCGTTCACCCAGATGCGGGCATTCACATCCAGTGGGCCGATCGGGCTCGTGCCATTGAACTGGTTGTGAGCTCGGCCGTCCCAGAAGTTGGAGTGGTTGAACACCGCGTTGATCATCGTCGGGGTGTTGCGCGGCTCCACGCGGCGCACGTTGTCGGCGATCGAGCTGGCCGCGGGATTCCCCAGGTTGAAGATCGCGTCCACGAACGGGGTCCCCGCGTCCAGCAGCGGCGCCCCGATCCCCGTGAAGCTCGCGAGGAAGACGCCCATCGAGGAGGTCACGTCGTCCGTGTCGAAGGTGACCGTCCTCGTGCCGAAGTCGTTGTTCAGCGGGTCTGCGAGCTGGTGGAAGGGGAAGTCGGCCGCCACGAGCGTGTAGTCGGGCCCACCCGTGAGGCCGGAGCTGGCGGTGTCGTCGAAGACAGCCCGCAGCGCCGGGTCGACGTTCTTGAGGCCCGGGCTGAGCTGGTTGCGGGCGCGGCTGTCGGCGCCGGCGTGGAAGTGGCACGAGGCGCACGCCTGGCCATCGCTCCCTGCCTGCACGTCCCAGAAGAAGGCCTTGCCGAGCTGGATCGCCGCCCCGCGGGCGGCGGCGCCGGGCTTGAGGAAATCGCCCAGGTTGTTGACCTTGGGCGTGCCCACGTCGGCGAGGGGTTTCATCCCGGACGCGCTGGCGGCGGATCTCACCGCGTCGGCGAAGGTCTGGGCGGCGAAGGCTCGTCGACTCGGAATTGCTGCGAGCACCAGGAGGAGAGCGACGAGGGTCGACGCCGAAGGGGTGGTGGTTCGGGCGCGGGCAATAAGGGTGAGCTGCGCTCTCGAGCTTCTCGGTGGATTCCGTGTCAGGTGCATGTCATTGGTCCTCACGGTCATCCCTCCCCTGATTCGGCGCTGCGACTCGAAGCGCATCGGCTCGGAGCGTCGTCTCGCCTCCTTCCTTGCCGTATCCACATCTCCTCACGGTATAGTCACTCACAGTTACATCAAGTAGCTACACTTCTGGTGAGGTCCTGCCTCTGCTCCAGCGAGCCGACGGATTCGAGGCCGGCATGATAGGCGCGTCGCGAGAGGGCGGCGGCGGGGCAGATGGGTTCGCGCCGACGGTCTGTGACGCGATCCAATACGCTCGGCGCGGGGGGCAGTGAGATTTGACTCTGTCTATTCTTCGATTGATGTATTGACGTCGATCGTGTCCACTCTTCGAGGTCGTCTGACTCCGGCGGCCTCGGTGTCGACGGGTACACCCGTCCGTGAAGAGCGGCCTTGCCGGGTGCTCACCCTCCTCGCGACGGCGTCGGCCTCGTCCTTCGGCTTCGCAGCGGCTGCTGCGCCGCCACGCTCAGGATGAGCGGACGGGCGGGAGGCGGGGAGGCCTCGGCCCGTGGCGCACGGCCCCGAGCACCTTCCCGTAGGGGAGCTCCACGCCGGCGCGCGCGGCGCGCAGCAGGAGGCCTCCGCGGCTCATGTCGCCGCGGCCCACGAAGTCGACCGGGAAGAGGAGCCGCTCGCCGAAGACGCCCAGGAGCGGCTCCACGTACTTGTCCGAGGCGATCGAGCCGAGCAGCACCACGTCGTCCTCCGGCGCGAGCCGCTCCGCGACGAGGCGCGCCGCGGCCACGAGCGGATCGCGGAAGCGCGGCTCCCGGGCGCTCACGGGCACGGCGGCGAAGGCGCGCAGGTGCGCGACGGTCACGCAGGTCTCCGCCGGCACGAGGCCGGCGCCGGGCGCGATGACGAGCGCGCCGGGCACGCCGCGCGGCGGTCGCGCGAACGCCTCGGCGTAGGTGAGCTTGCCGCGGAAGTAGAGACCGCTCGCGAACCGGAACACGTGCCCGAGCGGCGCGCCCGGCCCGCGCAGCGCCTCCGCCAGCGGCAGCCGCGACGCCGGGGAGAGGACGAGCGCCATGCGCTCGCCCGCGCTGTTGGCGGGCGAGATGAGGAAGAGCCGGTGCGGGGCCGGGGCGGGCGCGGTATGAGGAGCCTCGATGGCCTCCCTCGTCGTCCCCGTCTTCCTCGTCCTCTTCATCGCTCAGCTCGCCCTCGAGACGGCGCTCCTCGTCGTCAACCTGCGGCACGTCGCCCGCGCGCCCGGCGCTCCGCCCGCCCTGGCGGCCTTCGTCGACGACGCCACCGCGAACCGGAGCCGCGACTACACCCTCGCGAACGGACGCTTCGGGCTCGTGGAGGGCATGATCGGCGCCGCCTTCGTCCTCGCCGTGCTCTTCTCCGGCGTCCTCCCCTGGCTCGACCGCGCCCTGGCCGGCCGCGGGCTCTCGGGCGCCCACCGCTTCGTCGCATACCTCGTCGCCCTCTCGCTCGCCTCCTCGGTGGCCGACCTGCCGTTCCGGGTCTACCGCACCTTCGTGCTCGAGGCGCGCTTCGGCTTCAACCGGACGACCCTCCGCACCTGGCTCGCCGACCGCGCCAAGTCGTTCGCCATCTCGGCCGCCCTCGGCCTTCCCCTCCTCTACGCCGTCTACGCCTTCATGCGCTTCACCGGTGGGCTCTGGTGGATCTGGCTCTTCGGGTTCCTCTCCGCCTATCAGCTCTTCCTCCTCTGGCTCTTCCCGGCCGTCATCGCCCCGCTCTTCAACCGGTTCGACCCGCTCCCGGAGGGGCCGCTGCGCGAGCGGCTCGAGGCGCTGGCGAGGGAGGCGGGGTTCCGCAACCGCGGCCTCTTCGTCATGGACGCCTCGCGGCGCTCGAGCCACTCGAACGCGTACTTCGTGGGCCTCTTCCGGCCGCGCATCGTGCTCTTCGACACGCTCGTGGCGCAGATGGCGGTGGACGAGGCGGCGAGCGTCCTCGCGCACGAGATCGGCCACTACAAGGCGCACCACGTCCACCGGCGCCTCGCCCTCGGGCTCGCCACCACGCTCGCGGGCCTGTTCGTGCTGTCGCGGCTCGTGCCCTGGCCTCCCCTGCACGCCGCCTTCGGCTTCGGCGAGCCCACCCTGCACGGCGCCATCGCGCTGCTCGCCATCGGGGGTGGGCCGTTCGTCTTCTGGTTGCAGCCCATCGCCTCCCGCCTCTCGCGCAAGCACGAGTACGAGGCCGACCGGTTCGCGGTGCGCATCGCGCGCGCGCCGGCGGCGCTGAAGAGCGCGCTCGTCCGGCTGAACCAGGAGAACCTCTCGAACCTGCGGCCGCACCCCTGGTACAGCGCCTGGCACTACAGCCATCCGCCCCTCGCCGAGCGGCTCGTGGCGGTGGACCGGGAGGCGGCCGCGGCCGGCCTCGCGCCCGCGGCGACGGGGGCGGCGTAGAGCGGCCTTCAGCCGGCCTTTTCGAGCGCGACCACCGCCTCGACGTGGTGCGTCTGCGGGAACATGTCCACCGGCTGCACGGTCCGGACGCGGTAGCCCTGCTCGACGCACCCTCGCACGTCGCGCGCCAGCGTGGCCGGATCGCAGGAGACGTACACCGCGCGCGGCGATCCCAGCGCGCGCAGCACGCGCCCCACCCCCTTCGCGCCCTCGCGCGGCGGGTCGAGGAGGACCGCTCCGAAGCGGCGGCCCTCGGCGGCGAGCGAGGCGGCCAGCTTCAGCGCGTCGCCCGCGAAGAACCGAACGTTGGCGGCGCCGCGCAGGTCCTCGCGGGCCAGGTCCAGCGCCGGCCCCATCTCCTCGACCGCCGAGACCGAGCGGGCGCGCGCCGCGAGGGGCGCCGTGAAGTTCCCGGCGCCGCAGTGGAGCTCGAGCACGTCCTCTCCTCCGGGGGCGGCGAGCTCGACCGCCGCCGCGACGAGGAGCGCGTTCGCCCCGCGGTTCGCCTGCTGGAAGACGTCCGGGCGGGATCGCTGCAGCCCGGCCTCCGCTCGGCCGGGCACCCGGGCGTGCCGGAGCACCGGGGCACCGACGACGGCGGTCGCTCCCCCCTCGCCCCGCAGCACGGCGCCGCGGAGCGCGGGGAGCCCGGCCACGAGCTTCGCGGCGCGCTCCCGGGCCGCGGCGGTCGGCTCGAGGAGGAGGAGCGCGCTTCCCCTCGCCTCGTGCTCCGACCACTCGAGCGCGACCTCGCGCGGAGCGAGCCGGGCCGAGGCCAGGGCCGGCCCCATCGCCTCGCGGAGGTCGTCGAGCGCCGAGAGGAGGAGGTGGCACTCGAGGAGCGGCACCGGCGCGTGCGAGCGGCGCCGGAAGAAGGCGAGCCGCCCGCTCCCCGCGTCGAGGTGGAACTTGGCGCGCGACCGGTAGCGCAGGGCCGACGGCGAGAGGATGATCTCGCGCAGCTCGTAGCTCCCCGCCTCGAGCCGGCCGATGCGGCGCAGCGCCTCGACGACGGTCCGCGTCTTGGCGGCTGCCTGCGCCTCGTACGAGACGTGAAGCCACTCGCAGCCGCCGCACTCGCGGTTCTCCCCTCGACCGAAGTGACGGCACGGCGGCTCGACGCGCAGGGGCCCGTGCGCGAGCACCTCGATCAGCTCGCCGTGCGCCGTCCCCTCCCCCGCGGGCAAGTCGGCGAGGACGCGGTCGCCGGGGGCCGTGAAGGGAACGAAGACCGCGCGCGAGCCGTGGCGGGCCACGCCTTCACCGCCCGGGGCGAGATCGTAGATCTCGAGCTCGACGCGCACGGGGCCAATCTACCCGCCGGCGCCGGGCTGCGCCTCCGGCGCGGCGCGTTCCGGCCGCAGAGGCGGCCGCCGTCACGCCTCGTCGAGCTCCCTGCGGAGCCGGTCGACGAAGGCGTCGATCTCGCGCCGCTTCCCCTCGTCGACGGACGTGAACTCGACGCCCATGCCCGGGACCATGTTGGCGTGGTTGTCGTACTCGGTGACGCGCATGACGCGCCCCTCGAGCTGATACGGGAACTTCGTCCCGGGGAGCTGCACGAGGATCTTCACGTCGGTGCCGACCGCGAGCGGCTTGCGCGTGTTGATGAACATCCCGCCGCGGCTGATGTTCGTCGCCCAGTCCGTGAGGAAGCTCCCCACGCTGCGGTACGCCACCGGGATCTCGTGGTGGAGGCGGACGGCGCGGCGCTGATTGTCCGGGTGCTTCATCACCGAAGACTCTAGCAGGCGCAAGAAGCCGGGCCAAGGACGAGCCGGACGGGAATTCCGCGGACGCGCCCCAGCAGCGCGGCGGCGCTGCCCTCGCGCACCGCGATCTCCACGCGCCCACCCGATCCCACGAGGGCGACCAGCTCTCCCGGGCTCGCTTCACCGTAGGTCCGGACCCACCGGGCGCGACGCCCCCCCGCCTCCGCCTCGGCCGCCGTCGCTCCGGCGAGGTCCCGCTCGCGGATGGAGGTGACGAGGTTCCCGAACGAGTCGGCCGCCAGCGTCTCGCCCGAGACCTCGCTCCCGCGGCGCTCGGCCGCCGGCCAGGAGAGCCGCACGGGATCCGCGACGGCGGGCCCGAGCGCCCCGGGATCGCCGCCCTTCGCCAGGAAGGCGGCGGCCGGCGCGAAGAGATCGCGGCCGTGGAAGGTCGCGGAGCGCGGCGGGGGAAGGGCGCGCCCGGGCTCGACGGAGAAGGCGCGCGCTCCCTCGCCGAGGAACGGCGTGAGGAGCCCGTTGTCGGGCGCGACGAAGGTGCGGCCCTGGGCGTCCCGCAGGCACAGGGCACGCCGCGCGGTGCCCACGCCCGGATCGACCACCGCGACGTGGATGGCGCTCGCCGGGAACCACGGCACGCAGGCCTCGAGGAGGAGCGCGCCGGCGAGGACGTCCTGGCGGGGCACGTCGTGCGAGACGTCGACGATGCGCGCGTCGGGGATCGCCGTGAGGAGGACGCCCTTCAGCTGCGCGGGATAGCCGGAGCCCGCGCCGAAGTCGGTCGTGAGCGTGAACAGCACGGGTCATCCTAGCAGGGGCGGGCCGTCGCCCGTCCTCGCGCCCGAGATTCCTCGGCGAGCCTCAGAGCTGCATGGGCCGCACGTCCGGGGCGACGACGAGCCTCGGCTCGGTCAGCTCCTGCACGCTGTCGAAGGTCTCCCCCGGCGCGAGCTCGCGCAGGACGAGGCCGTCGGAGGTCACGTCGATCCAGGCGCGGTCGGTGCAGATCGCCGACACGCAGCGGCGCCCGGTGATGGGGAGCGAGCACTGCCGCAGGATCTTCGGCTTCCCGTCCTTGGTGGCGTGCTCCATCGTCACCACCACCCGCTTCGCGCCGGAGACGAGGTCCATGCCGCCGCCCATGCCCTTCACCATCTTGCCGGGCACGAGCCAGTTGGCGAGGTCGCCCTTCTCCGAGACCTCGAGGCCTCCCAGGATGGCGAGGTCGATGTGGCCTCCGCGGATCATGGCGAAGGACTCCGCCGACGAGAAGTACGCGGTGCCCTTCACGGCGGTGACGGTCTCCTTGCTGGCGTTGATGAGGTCGGGGTCCTCCTCGCCCTCCATCGGATACGGGCCCACGCCCAGCATGCCGTTCTCGGACTGGAGCACCACCTCGATGCCCTTCGGCACGAAGTTCGAGACGAGCGTGGGGATGCCGATGCCGAGGTTCACGTAGAAGCCGTCGCGCAGCTCCCGGGCCACGCGCTGGGCGATCTGCTCGCGGGTGAGCGGCATGGGGGCCTCCTCACTTCCCTCGCGGCCGGATGGTCCGCTTCTCGATCCACTTCTCGTACTTCTCGCCCTTCACCACCCGCTTCACGTAGATGCCGGGCGTGTGGACGTGGTCCGGATCGATCTCTCCGGGCGCCACCACGTGCTGGGCCTCGGCGATGGTGATGCGCGCCGCCCCGCACATCATGGGGCCGAAGTTCCGGGTGGTCTTGCGGTAGACCAGGTTCCCCCAGTGATCCGCCTTCCAGGCGAAGACGAAGGCGTAGTCGGCGCGGAGCGGCATCTCGAGGAGGTACTCGCGGCCGTCGATGACGCGCGTCTCCTTGCCGTCGGCGACCTTCGTCCCCACGCCGGTGGCGGTGTAGAAGCCGCCGATGCCCGCGCCGGCGGCGCGGATCCGCTCGGCCAGCGTGCCCTGCGGGACGAGCTCGACCTCGACCTCGCCGGAGAGGAACTGGCGCTCGAACTCCTTGTTCTCGCCGACGTACGAGGCGACGATCTTCCGCACCTGCCGCGCCTTGAGGAGGACGCCGAGGCCGAGGTCCGTCGTGCCGCAGTTGTTCGAGATGATGGTGAGGTCCTTCACGCCCTTGCGGTGGATGGCGGCGATGAGGTTCTCGGGGTTGCCGCACAGGCCAAATCCAGAGACGAGGATGCTCGCGCCGTCCTTGATGTCCGCGACCGCGGCGTCCGACGAGGCGACGACCTTGTTCATGTGGCCTCCCCGATCCGAGAGCGGCCGCTAGCGCTCCACCACCACCGCGACGGCCTCGCCGCCCCCGATGCAGAGCGAGGCGAGCCCGCGCCTCTTGCCGAGGTCCTTCATGGCGTGGAGCAGCGTGACGAGGATGCGCGCTCCGGACGCGCCGATGGGGTGCCCCAGCACCACGGCGCCGCCCCGGACGTTCACGTTCTTCGGGTCGAGGCCGAGGAGGCGGTTGTTGGCGATGGAGACCACCGCGAAGGCCTCGTTGATCTCCCAGAGGTCGATGTCCTTCGCCTCGAGCCTGACTCTCGAAAGCGTCGTGCGGATGGCGTCGGCGGGCGCGATGGTGAACTCGATGGGCGCGCGCGCCGCCCCGCCCCAGGCGCGGATGCGGGCGAGCACCGGCCGGCCCTCCCGCTGCGCCCGCTCCGCGCTCATGAGCACGAGCGCCGCCGCGCCGTCGTTGATGGACGAGGCGTTCGCCGCGGTGACGGTGCCGTCCTTCTTGAAGACGGGCTTCAGGGTGGGGATCTTCTCGGGCTTCGCCGTCCTCGGCCCCTCGTCGTCGGAGACGACGGTCTTCTCGCCCTTCCTGCCCTCGATCTCCACGGGCACGATCTCGGCCTTGAACGCGCCCGCCCTCTGCGCTTCGATGGCGCGGCGCGTGGACTCGAGGGCGTACTCGTCCTGGGCCGCGCGCGAGACGTCCTGCGTCGTCGCGCAGTGCTCGGCGCAGATGCCCATGTGATGCTGGCCGTACACGTCCCAGAGGCCGTCGTGGATCATGCCGTCCACGAGCTCCACGTTCCCCATCCGGGCGCCCGTGCGCGCGGTGCGATCGTAGTAAGGGACGTTGGACATCGACTCCATCCCGCCCGCCACCACGACCTCGGCGTCGCCCAGCGCGATCGCCTGCGCACCCGAGATGACCGCCTTGAGCCCCGAGCCGCACACCTTGTTGAGCGTCCAGGCCGGCGTCTTCTCCGGCAGGCCGGCGAAGATCGCGGCCTGGCGCGCGGGCGCCTGCCCCTCGCCCGCCTGCAGGACGTTGCCCATGACGACCTCGTCCACCGCGCCGGGCTCGACGCCGGCCCGCTGCAGCGCCGCGCGGATCGCCACCGCGCCGAGGCGCGGCGCCGGGACCGCAGCGAGGGAACCGAGGAAGGAGCCGATGGGCGTGCGCGCCGCACCGACGATGACCACATCGCGTCCAGCCATGATGTCTCACCTCTCGAGCCGACGATAACCTAACGTCCCGTACTCCCGATGCACTCGGACAAAACGCCCGCCCTCATCGTCCACGGAGGCGCCGGAGACCTGGCGCAAGACGATCTTGCCTCATCCGGGGCCCCGCAGGCGCCCCGCCTCGAGGGCGTCCGCCGCGCCTGCACCGCAGGATGGTCGATCTTGCGAGCCGGGGGAAGCGCTCTCGACGCCGTCGAGGCCGCCGTCCGCGTGCTCGAGGACGATCCCGTCTTCAACGCGGGCACGGGCGCGACGCTCACCGCCGCGGGGGACGTGGAGCTCGACGCGTCGATCATGGACGGGACCTCGCTCCGCTGCGGCGCCGTCGCGGTCGTGAAGGACGTGAAGAACCCGATCTCGCTCGCACGAGCGGTGATGGAGCGCACCCATCACGTGCTCCTCGCCGGGCCGGGCGCGTCCGCCTTCGCCCGCGAGATCGGCGTGCCCTCGTACGAGAACCGCCTCCTCGTGACGGCGCACCAGCGGGCGCGCTGGGACGCGGCGAGGAAGGGCGCGGCCTCCTCCAAGGCGGGCACCGTGGGCGCGGTGGCGCGCGACGCGCTCGGGCACCTCGCCTCGGCGACCTCCACGGGTGGCATGTCGATGAAGCTCCCCGGCCGCGTGGGCGACACGCCCATCATCGGCTGCGGCACCTACGCCGACGACGCGCTCGGCGCCGTCTCCTGCACCGGCCACGGCGAGCGGATCATCCAGCTCACCCTGGCCCGGCACGCCGCGGATCTGGTGGGCCGGGGGGCGTCCGCGATGGAGGCGGCGCGGGAGGCTACGGCGCTGCTCGCCGGCCGGGTGCAGGGCAGCGGCGGGCTCATCGTGGTGGGGCCGCGCGGCGAGGTCGGCTTCGCGCACAACACGCCGGCCATGAGCCGGGCCTGGACGGCCGCGGACGGATCGATCCGGGCGGAGATCTGATCACTTCCTCCGCGAGATCTCCCCGCTCCCGCGCACCCCGATGGTCTCGGCCCTCGCCTCGCCGCGCCAGCGGATGTCGCCCGAGCCCTCGACGGCGGCGGAGAGCGTTCCCCCCGCGAGGGAGAGCTCGACGTCGCCGGATCCCTCCACCCGGGCGTCGGCGTTCACCGCCTGGAGCTTGCCTGCGTCCACGTTCCCCGACCCCTCCACTCGGACGCGGAGCGTCTCCGCGCGCCCCTCGAGGCGCAGGTCCCCGGATCCCTCGACGCCCGCGTCCAGGGTCGTGGCCTCGCCCCGCCAGCGCAGGTCACCGGATCCGCGGATGGCGAGCGCGAGCGGTCCCTTCCCGCCCTCGATGGCGACGTCGCCGGAGCCGTCCAGCGCGAAGCGGCGCAGCTCGGGCATCGTGACCTCCACCGCCGCGGTGCCGTCGGGGCGGATCCTCCCTCGGGTCTCGATGACGAGGACGCCCTTCGCGACCGTCGTCTGGAGCAGCTCCTGGAGGTTTCCGTCGATCTTACCCAGCTGACCTGCGAGAACGGCGGTGCACCCGCCCAGAGTGTTGGGTTTGCGGGGCCTGGACGCCGCCAACCCAACACTCGACAGGTCAGGGCAGTCGCAGCGGGCAGGCAAGGCGCCTGCAGGCCCGTGCCTGCCCCGTCCATCCCCGGCTGCGCAGGATGGTCTCCAGCTCCGATGCAGTCTGGCAAGGCGTGAGGGCGACATCGGCCCAGAAGACCCTGG
>DATDDC010000758.1:0-11304 GCA_036523995.1 Anaeromyxobacter sp. | reverse complement strand
TCACGCCCGGAGGCACGGTGCAGCGGTTCCAGTTCTGCCGGCTCGAGCTGCGCGGACCGGCGCCCCGAATCTCGCCTTGACCTCCGGTCCGCGATGCGCGATCGGAGCGAGCGACGGTGAACGCGGCCGGCCTCTTCTGCGCGGATTCGGCGCCGCCCGGCGCGGCCGGGCCGCCGCTCGTGCTCGTCCACGGCGCCGGCGGGACGCACCGGCACTGGCCGGAGGAGGTCCGGGCCCTCCCCGGCCGGCGAGTCCTCGCGTTCGATCTGCCCGGGCACGGAGCCTCGCCGGGCCCGTCGCTCGCGTCGATCGGGGCGTACGCCCGGAGCGTCCTCGCGGTGCTCGACGCGCTCGAGATCGCGTCGGCGGTGCTGGCCGGCCACTCCATGGGCGGGGCCATCGCCATGACCCTCGCGCTCGAGGCGCCCTCGCGCGTGGCGGGGCTCGCCCTCGTCGGCACCGGGGCGAAGCTGCGCGTCTCGCGATTCGTCCTCGACGCGACGGCGGACCCCGCGGCGCTCGCCGCGTCGGCGGGGACGATGTGCGACTACGCCTTCGGACCGCTCGCCGGGGCCTCCCTGAGGCAGGAGTTCACCGAGGGTCTCCTGGCCGGCGCCCCCGGCGTGGCCCACGGCGACTTCGGGGCCTGCGACGCCTTCGACGTCATGGCGCGCGTGGGCGAGATCCGCGCGCCCACGCTCGTCGTCTGCGGCTCGGAGGACCGCCTCACGCCGCCCAAGTACGCCGAGCTCCTGCGCGACCGCATCCCCGGGGCGCGGCTCGAGCTCGTGCCCGGCGCGGGCCACATGGTGACGGTGGAGGCGCCCGCTCGGGTGGCGGGCGCCATCGAGGCGCTCCTCGCCTCGCTGGCCGCGTCTCCCTGAGGAGCGAAGGTCGACGCCCGAGCGGTCGCCGCAGGAGGCCCGGCATGCAGCATCGCAAGCTGCGGCCCCGAGTCGTACAGCCCCGGGAGGAGGAGGACCGGATCGAGATCGTCGGCGAGCGGCATGCGCCACTCTTGGCACCGGAAGGCCGCGGCGGCCCCTCCCGCCGTCGCGGCCTTCCTCCGTCCGCCCCCTAGCTGGACACGTCGTGCGGCACGAGCACGGCGCCCGACGCCTGCGCGGCGTTCCCGGCGGAGTCCGCCGCCTCGCAGGTGAGCGTGTACGTCCGCCCGGGCCCGTCGCCCGCGCGCTCGGCGCGCAGCCGGAGCGCGCCGGACTGCCAGTCGATGTCGGCCGAGGTCGTCCCGTCGCCGGACGCGTTCGCGGGTCCGCCGCGTCGGCGAGGACCCGGCAGCGCTCCAGGGCCACGCCCACGCGGGCGCCGTCGAACGCACGGATGTCGCCGAGCGGATCAGGTCCCGAGATTCACGACGACGGACTTCGTCTCCATGTACTCGTCGATCCCCTCGCGTCCGCCCTCGCGGCCGAGGCCGCTCTCCTTGAATCCGCCGAACGGGATCTCGTGCGTGTAGCCCTGCGCGTCGTTCACGCCCACGAGGCCCGCCTCGAGCGCCTCGGCGACGCGGACGATCCGGGCGTAATCGCGCGCGTAGAAGTACGCGGCGAGCCCGTAGGTCGTCGCGTTGGCGCGGCGGATCACCTCGTCCTCGTCCTTGAACCTGAGGATGGGGGCGACGGGGCCGAACGTCTCTCGCGCGCACACCACCATGTCGTCCCGGGCGTTCGCGAGCACGGTGGGCGGGAAGAAGAAGCCCTGGTCGCGCGGCGGCGCGCGGTAGGGGCTGCCTCCGATCAGCACCCTCGCGCCGGCGGAGACGGCCTGCTCGATGAGGAGGCCCATGCGGCGGCGCGCCTGCTCGTGGATGAGGGGGCCGACCTGCACGCCGGGCTCGAAGCCGGGGCCGACCTTGAGCGCCGCCGCACGCTCGACGAACGCCGCGGTGAAGCGGTCCGCGATGCTCTCCTGCACGTAGATGCGGTTCGCGCAGATGCACGACTGCCCCGCCACGCGCAGGAACTTCATCGCCACCGCCCCCTCGACGGCGCGATCGAAGTCGGCGTCCTCGAAGACGATGAAGGGCGCGTTGCCGCCCAGCTCGAAGGAGACGCGCTTGAGCTGCGCGGCGGCGCGCCGCATGAGGTCCTTGCCGACCTCGGTCGACCCGGTGAACGCGATCTTCTTCACCGCCGGGTGGCCTACGATCTCCTCGCCGAAGCTCGAGGACCGCGAGGTGGTCACGACGTTCAGGACGCCGCGCGGCAGCTCGGCGTCGTGCGCGGCGAGGGCGATGGCGAGCGCG
Source organism: Anaeromyxobacter sp. (assembly GCA_036523995.1). Classification (GTDB taxonomy): domain Bacteria; phylum Myxococcota; class Myxococcia; order Myxococcales; family Anaeromyxobacteraceae; genus Anaeromyxobacter. The sequence goes on along the minus strand of DATDDC010000758.1, from coordinate 9,038 downwards.
GTCAGCGGCGTGGCCGACGCCGGCTTCAGCACCACGGTGCACCCCGCGGCGAGCGCCGGGGCGACCTTTCGCGTGATCATCGTGGCCGGGAAGTTCCAGGGCGTGATGGCGGCGACGACGCCCATGGGCTGCCGCTGCACCGAGAGGCGGCGGGCGGCGGCGGGCGACGGGACGATCTCGCCGTAGGCGCGGCGCCCCTCCTCGGCGAACCAGCCGAAGTATCCCGTGGCGAAGGTCACCTCGCCCTTCGCCTCCTCGAAGGGCTTCCCGTTCTCGAGCACGACCAGCCGGGCGATCTCGTCGCGGCGCTGGACGAGCAGCTCACCGATGCGCCGGAGGAAGACTGCGCGCTCCTTCGCGGGCGTGCGGGACCACGCCGGGAAGGCGCGGTCGGCCGCCTCGATCGCGCGCCGCGTCTCGCCGCTCCCTGCGTCCGGGACGTTCCCCGCCACCGATCGGTCCGCGGGGTTCCTGACCTGGAATGCTTCGCCGGTATCCGAGCTCGCCCACTTGCCGTCGACGTACATCCCGGTTCGCGCCGGCTGGAATCCTTCAGGGGCCATATCGCCTCCACGCACTGATCAGGGCCTGGCTAGTCGCGTGTCCGTTGGCGGCCAATGCCCTCGCGGGCCGTAAGCTCTCTGTCGCTGTGGTGGTACCTGCGACACCGTCGTCTGCGCCCTGGGCCGCGGCGACGGAAGTTTTGGACGCGGAGTCCCGCAGCATGGGAACCGGCCTCACGCGGAGTCGCGGCGCGCCCGAGAGAGGGCGGCGGCGACGGACAGCGGCCCCGCATCCCCGACGTCGTCGACGTCGAGCGTGATCACGTCGTCCCCGCCGCGGGAGGGGAGCGGCGCGGCGGCGACGATGAGGAGCGCCGTGGGCAGGAGGACGCGCACCCAGCGCGCGACGCGGCTCGAGCGACGTGGACTCGTATCCGGGCGCACGAGGAGGACGACCGTCGGAACGCTCGGACCCACGTCATGCCCAACAGCGCCTCGCGAACGTCATTCCGGTCCCGATCGGGCGGCGTTCGGGCGGGGTAGAGCGCCTCCGGGCGCGCGGCGCGATCATCCCGCGCGCGTCTCGCGACCGGTCCCGCGCTCGGCCCGCGATCCTCGCGCCCCCCCGCCTGCGGCCGGGGGCCTTGCGTCGCGCTTTCTCTCGCGAGACCCGCCCCGACACGGCGGGAGCCCCGATCGTCACCGCGTGCGCCCGCCGCGCTCCGGGATGATCCAGAGGTACACCTTCCTGCCCGAGACCTGGATCGTCTTCTCGGGCTTCCAGTCGCCCATGTCGTGCCAGTGGGACACGACGCGCGCGCCCGGGCGGAGCTCCGCGAGCAGCTTCGGCCGGAGCCGCAGGTTCACCTCCGGCCAGAGGAAGAGCATCACCACCGTGGCAGGGCGAACGTCGGCCGCGAAGAGGTCGCCCACGCGAAGCTCGACCGCGTCCTCGACGCCGGCGGCGCGCGCGTTCGCGCGCCCCTCGCGGATGCGCTGCGGATCGAGGTCGACGCCCACGCCGCGCGCCCCGAGCTTCGCGGCCTCGATCACGATGCGGCCGTCGCCGCACCCGAGGTCGTAGACCGTGTCGCCCGGCGCCACGGCGGCGAGCTGGAGCATGGCCCGCACCACCTCCGGCGGCGTCGGCTCGTAGGGGACGTCGAGCTGGGGCTCCGCTGCCGCCGCCCACCCGGCGCATCCGGTGGAGACCGCAGAGACGGTGGCGAGGAGAAGGACCGCCGCGACGCGCCTGGTGATGGGCATCGACGTGTCGTAGCAGGAACGCCGCGGGGTGGCAGCATCGCCCGGGAGGAATAAGGGTGTCCTCGCTGGACCCGTGGAACGAGCGATGTACAAGAGGCGAGCGGAATCCAGCATGATTCGCTCCGAGGCGGCTCGGGCGCCCGAGCTGCCGCGAGCACGGAGAACGCCATGCGCGCCCTCACCCCCGCGGTCGCCCTCGCCGTTCTCGCCGCGGCCGGTGTCCCCGCGCGCGCCGACGACCTCTCCCCGGCGGAGAGGACGGCGACGCGCTGGGTGGCCGACCATCTCGACGAGGAGCTCGCCGCGCTCGAGACCGTGGTCAACATCGAGAGCGCGACGCAGAACGTCGCCGGCGTGCGCGAGGTGGGAGCCTGGTTCCGGAAGGAGCTCGAGGCGCTCGGCTTCACCACGCGCTGGGTGGCGATGCCGGAGTCGATGCATCGCGCCGGACACCTCTTCGCGGAGCGCGTCGGCGACGCGAAGGGGAAGCGCGTCCTCCTGCTCGGACACATCGACACGGTGCTCGAGGGCCCGGCCCTCCGGTTCCGGCGCGAGGGAGACGTGGTGCGGGGCGCCGGCGTCGAGGACATGAAGGGCGGCGACATCGTCATCCTCTACGCGCTGAAGGCGCTCCACGCGGCGCGGCTGCTCGACGGACGCACCGTCCGCGTGGCGCTCATGGGCGACGAGGAGAGCGTCGGCCGTCCCACCGAGCTCGCCCGGCGCGACCTCGTCGACGTGGCGCGGCGGAGCGACGTCGCGCTCTGCTTCGAGGCGGACGTGAAGGGCAAGGTGACCGTCGCCCGGCGCGGCAACACCGGCTGGACGCTCGAGGTCACCGGCGTCCAGGGCCACTCGGCGGGCGTGCTGCAGAAGGAGGTCGGCGCCGGCGCCGTCTACGAGGCGGCGCGCATCCTGGACGGCTTCCGCGAGGCGTTCCAGGGGCAGCGCTCGATCACCGTGAACCCCGCCGTGTTCCTCGGCGGCACCGACGTGACCCACGAGCCCGCCTCGAGCGGCGGCAGGGCCTCGGGCAAGCGGAACGTCGTGGCGCGCTCGGCCGTGATCGCCGGCGATCTTCGCTTCCTCACTCCCGAGGAGCAGGAGCGGGCTCGCGCGCGCATGCAGGAGATCGTGGCTCGGAGCCTCCCCAGGACGTCGGCGCGGATCACGTTCGAGGAGGGCTATCCGAGCATGCCGCCGTCGCCGGGCAACCTGGCCGTGCTCGCCGTCGTGGACAGCGTCACGCGGGCGCTCGGGCGCGGACCCTCCGAGGCGCTCGATCCCGCCGAGCGGGGCGCGGGCGACTTCAGCTTCATCGCCGGCTCCGTGAGCGGCGTCGACGGCCTCGGCGTGCGCGGCGAGGGCTCGCATGGCCCGGACGAGCGCATGGAGGTCGCCTCGCTCGGGGCATCGACGCAGCGCGCCGCCGTGCTCGTGGCGCGGCTGCTGCGCGGGAAGCCGTGAGGAAACACGAACGCCCGCCTCGCTCTCGGCGGTTCGGGCGCCGGTCGGCGGCTTCCATGCTCGACGGCCGGCAACCAGACCTCGTCGAGCGCGTCCTGGGCGAAGTGGTCGTCGGAGAACCGCTCGCCGCTACGGCGGCAGCACCGTCTCGCCGTACGACAGATAGCGGTCCACCGACACGGAGGCCTGGCGGCCCTCGCGGATGGCCCACACGACGAGGGACTGGCCGCGGCTCATGTCGCCGGCGGCGAAGACGCCGGGGACGCTCGTCATCTTGTTGTCGTCGGTCCAGACGTTGCCGCGGTCGTCGAGCTTCACGCCGAGCTGCTGGAGCATGGGCTTCTCGGGCCCGGTGAAGCCGAGGGCGAGGAGCACCAGGTCCGCGAGGATGGTCCGGCTGGTGCCGGCGATCTCCTTCGGGCCGTAGCGGCCGTCGGGGCCCTTCGTCCATTCGACCTGGACGACCTCGAGGGCCTTCACGTTGCCCTGGCCGTCGTCGACGAAGCGCTTCGTCAGCACCTCGAACTCGCGCGGGTCCTTGCCCCACAGCGCGGCCGCCTCCGCCTGGCCGTAGTCGACCTTGAAGGTCTTCGGCCACTGCGGCCACGGGTTGTCCGACGCCCGCTCGTCGGGAGGGCGCGACAGGATCTCGAGCTGCACGAGGCTCTTCGCGCCGTGGCGGAGCGAGGTGCCGACGCAGTCGGTGCCGGTGTCGCCACCGCCGATCACCACCACGCGCTTCCCCTTGGCGGAGATGTACTTCCCGTCGGCGTGGCCGGAGTCGAGGAGCGACTTCGTGTTGGCCTCGAGGAACTCCATGGCGAGGTGGATGCCCTTCAAGTTCCGGCCTTCCACGGGCAGGTCGCGCGCCTGCGTGGCGCCGCCGCACAGCACCACCGCCTCGTACTCCTTCACGAGCCGCTCGGCCGGGATGTGCTTGCCGATCTCGGTCTCGGTGACGAAGCGAACGCCCTCGTCCGCCATGAGCTTCACGCGGCGCTCGACGAGACGCTTGTCGAGCTTCATGTTGGGGATGCCGTACATGAGCAGGCCGCCGATGCGGTCCGCCCGCTCGAACACCGTCACGGCGTGGCCGGCCTTGTTGAGCTGCTGCGCCGCGGCCAGCCCCGCGGGCCCGGAGCCCACGACGGCGACGCGCTTGCCGGTGCGGAGCTGGGGCGGCTGCGGCTCCACCCAGCCCTCCCGGAAGGCGCGGTCCACGATCTCGCACTCGATGAGCTTGATGGTGACCGGCGGCTCGTTGATGCCGAGGGTGCAGCTCCCCTCGCACGGCGCGGGGCACACGCGCCCGGTGAACTCGGGGAAGTTGTTGGTCTTGGCGAGGCGGATGTACGCCTCGCGCCACTCGCCCTCCCACACGAGGTCGTTCCACTCGGGGATGAGGTTGTTCACGGGGCAGCCCGAGGCCATCCCGGCGATGAGCTTCCCCGTGTGGCAGAAGGGGACGCCGCAGTCCATGCAGCGCGCGCCCTGCTTGCGGAGCGTGTCCTCGCCGTAGGGCGGGTGCTCCTCGCTCCAGTCCTTCACGCGCTCGAGCGGCGGCCGCTCGTGCCTCGGCTCGCGGCCGTACTCCATGAACCCGGTCGGCTTGCCCATGTCCTAGTTCCCGCCCACCCGCGCCTCGTCGTGCACGTTCTGCTCGAAGGCCGCCATCTCCGCCTCGTCGGGCGGCAGCCCCTTGTCGCGCATCCGGGCCTGCGCATCGAGGACGCGGCGGTAGTCGTTCGGCATCACCCGCACGAACTTGGGCGCGAGCTCGGTCCAGCGCTCCAGGATCCGGCGCGCGTACGCGCTCTGCGTCCAGTGGGCGTGCCTCTCCACCATGGCGCGCACCAGCGCGGCCTCCGCGGGGTCGTCGAACGAGGAGAGCGACACCATCTCCTTGTTGCAGAGCGGGACGAACTCGCCGTCCTGGTCGAGCACGTACGCCACGCCGCCCGACATGCCGGCGGCGAAGTTCCGTCCGGTGGGGCCGAGCACCACCACCCGGCCGCCGGTCATGTACTCGCAGCCGTGATCCCCCACGCCCTCCACCACGGCGTTCACGCCGGAGTTCCGGACGCAGAAGCGCTCGCCGGCGAAGCCGCGGATGTAGGCCTCTCCGCCGGTGGCGCCGTAGAAGGCGACGTTCCCGATGATGACGTTCTCCTCCGGCACGAAGGTCGCCTCGCGCGGCGGGAACACCACGATCTTGCCGCCGGAGAGCCCCTTGCCGCAGTAGTCGTTCGTGTCGCCCTCGAGGATGAGCGTCATGCCCTTCGGGATGAAGGCGCCGAACGACTGGCCCGCCGAGCCCTTGAAGTGGAGCTTGATGGTGTCCTCGGGCAGCCCCACCGCGCCGTAGCGGCGGGTGATCTCCGAGCCGGTCATGGTGCCGACCACCCGCATGGTGTTGCGGATGGGGAGCGTCGCCGTGACCGGCTTGCACTCCTCGATGGCCGGCTTCGCCAGCCCGAGCAGGGTGGTGGCGTCGAGGGTGTGCTCGATGCCGTGGTCCTGCGGGATCTGGCAGGTGCGGCCGTAGTGCTTCGGCACCGTGGGCTTGTGGAGGATGCGCGAGAAGTCGAGGTTCCGCGCCTTCCAGTGATCGACGGCGCGCCGCATCTCGATGCGCTCGGAGCGGCCCACCATCTCGTCGATGGTGCGGTAGCCGAGCTCGGCCATGTACTCGCGGACCTCCTGCGCGATGAAGCGCATGAAGTTCACGACGTGGGCGGGATCGCCCGTGAACTTGGCGCGGAGCTTCGGGTCCTGCGTGGCCACGCCCACCGGGCAGGTGTTGAGGTGGCAGACGCGCATGAGGATGCAGCCCAGCACCACGAGCGGCGCCGTGGCGAAGCCGAACTCCTCGGCGCCGAGGAGCGCGCCGATGATCACGTCGCGGCCGGTCTTGAGCTGGCCGTCCACCTCCACCGCGATGCGCGAGCGGAGGTCGTTCATGACGAGCACCTGGTGCGTCTCGGCGAGGCCGAGCTCCCAGGGGATGCCCGCGTGCTTGATGGAGGTGAGGGGCGAGGCGCCCGTGCCGCCGTCGTGGCCGGAGATGAGCACCACGTCGGCGTGGGCCTTGGCGACGCCGGCGGCGATGGTGCCGACGCCCACCTCGGCCACGAGCTTCACGCTGATGCGCGCGTGGTGGTTCGCGTTCTTGAGGTCGTGGATGAGCTGGGCCAGGTCCTCGATGGAGTAGATGTCGTGGTGCGGCGGCGGCGAGATGAGCCCCACGCCCGGCGTGGCGTGCCGCGTCTTCGCGATCCAGGGGTAGACCTTGGAGCCGGGGAGCTGTCCCCCCTCGCCCGGCTTCGCGCCCTGCGCCATCTTGATCTGCAGCTCGCGGGCGTTCACGAGGTACTCGCTCGTCACGCCGAAGCGGCCCGAGGCCACCTGCTTGATGGCCGAGTTCTTGGAGTCGCCGTTCGGCTCCTTGCGGTAGCGCGCCGGGTCCTCGCCGCCCTCGCCGGTGTTCGACTTGCCGCCGATGCGGTTCATGGCGACGGCGAGCGACTCGTGCGCCTCCTTCGAGATCGACCCGTAGCTCATGGCGCCGGTCTTGAAGCGCCGCATGATCGACTCGACCGGCTCGACCTCGTCGATGGAGACCGGCTTCGGGCTCGGCACGAGGTCCATGAGGCCGCGCAGCGTGCAGAGGTTCTTGGCCTGGCCGTCGACGAGGGCCGTGTACTCCTTGAAGAGCTTGTAGTCGCCGGAGCGGCAGGCGTACTGCAGCCGGTGGATGGTCTCCGGGTTGAAGAGGTGGTGCTCGCCGTTCGAGCGGTACTTGTACTGGCCGCCGGCGGGAAGGCTCGTGTGGTAGATGGGCCGCTTGGGCGGGAAGCCGCGCTCGTTGCGGAGCCGCGCCTCCTTCGCCACGACGTCGATGCCGACGCCGCCCACGCGCGTGGCCGTCCAGGTGAAGTACTCGTCGATGAAGTCCTGGTTGAGCCCGATGGCCTCGAACACCTGGGCGCCGTGGTAGCTCTGGATCGTGGAGATCCCCATCTTCGAGATCACCTTCACGATCCCCTTGTTCACGGCCTTCACGTACTTCTTCTCGGCGTCCTCGGCCGTTCCGGGGATGAGCCCGAGCTTCACCTGGTCGTGGATGGTCTCGAAGGCGAGGTACGGGTTCACCGCCGAGGCGCCGTAGCCGACGAGCAGGGCGAAGTGGTGCACCTCTCGCGGCTCGCCCGTCTCGAGCACGAGGCCGATGCGCGTGCGGGTGCCCTCGCGGATGAGGTGGTGGTGCACCGCCGCGGTGGCGAGGAGCGACGGGATGGGCGCGTCCTCCGCGTCGTGGCCGCGGTCCGAGAGGATGATGATGTTCGTGCCCTCGGCGATGCACTCCGAGGCCTTCCAGCGCAGGTCCTCGAGGGCCTTGCGCAGCCCGGCCCCGCCGTCCTTGGCGCGGAAGAGGATGGGCAGCGTGATGGCGCGCAGGCCGCGCGAGGCCTGGCCGCCGTCGAGGTTCCGGATCTTCTCCAGCTCTTCGTTGCGGAGCACCGGCGTGGGCAGCGCCAGCTGCCGGCAGGACTCCGGCTCCGGCTCGAGGAGGTTCCCCTCGGGGCCCACGGCGGTCTCCACCGCCATGATGATCTCCTCGCGGATGGCGTCGACCGGCGGGTTCGTCACCTGCGCGAAGAGCTGCTTGAAGTAGTTGAAGAGCGGCTGCGGCTTCTCGGAGAGGACCGCCAGCGGCGTGTCCGTGCCCATGGAGCCGATGGGCTCGGTGCCGTCCGTGGCCATGGGCGTGATGAGGATCTTCACGTCCTCGGCGGTGTAGCCGAAGACCTCCTGGCGGCGGAGCACGGTCTCGTGGTCGGGCTCGTGGACGCGGGCGGGCTTGCCGAGGTGGCGCATCTGCACCGAGTAGCGGTCGAGCCACTCCCGGTACGGGTGCTGCTTGGCGATGCGCTCCTTCACCTCGTCGTCCGAGACGATGCGGCCCTCGGAGGTGTCGACGTAGAAGAGCCGCCCGGGCTGGAGGCGCCCCTTCTTCACGATGCGCTCCGGCGGGACGTCGAGCACCCCGACCTCGGAGGCCATGACGACGAGGTCGTCCTTCGTCACGTAGTAGCGCGAGGGCCGCAGGCCGTTGCGGTCGAGGACCGCGCCCACGCGGATGCCGTCGGTGAAGGCGATCGACGCCGGGCCGTCCCACGGCTCCATGAGGCAGGAGTGGAACTCGTAGAACGCCTTCTTGGCGGCGCTCATGGACTCGTGCCGGTTCCACGGCTCCGGCACCATCATCATGATCGCGTGCGCCAGCTCCCGCCCGGCGAGGGTGAGGAGCTCGAGCACGTTGTCGAACATGGCCGAGTCGGAGCCCTCGGTGTCGATGACCGTGAGGATCTTCTTGAGGTCGTCGCCGAACAGGGAGGACCGCATCATCGACTGGCGCGCGTGCATCCAGTTGATGTTGCCGCGCAGCGTGTTGATCTCGCCGTTGTGCGAGATGTAGCGGTACGGGTGTGCCCGCGACCAGGAGGGGAAGGTGTTGGTCGAGAAGCGCGAGTGCACCATGGCGATCGCGCTGGCCATCGCCGGGTCCTTCAGGTCCTGGAAGAAGTCGCGCAGCTGCCCGGCGTTGAGCATCCCCTTGTAGACGATGGTCTTCCAGGAGAGCGACGGGACGTAGAAGTGGCTGCGCCCGCGGATCGAGCTGCGCGAGACCTTCTTCTCCATCAGCCGGCGGATGACGTAGAGCTTGCGCTCGAAGCTCATCGCATCCGGGCAGTTCGAGCCTCGCCCGACGAAGATCTGGCGGATGACCGGCTGCGACGC
>DATDDC010000757.1:0-2327 GCA_036523995.1 Anaeromyxobacter sp. | reverse complement strand
GGCGTAGCGAGGCGGGGACCTCAGATCTCCCCCGCCCGCATCCTTCGCCACGGCTCCCGCTTCTCGGGCGGAAGGAAGTCCGCCGTGAACCGCCACGCCTCGTAGAGCCAGCGGAGCTTCTGCTCGGCCGTGAGCTTCCGGTACGCGGCGAGCTCCTCGTCGGTGTGGTGGTGCCGGAAGCCTCGGACGGGCCGCTCAGGGGCCACGCGCCGCCTTCTGGACGCGGAGCAGCGCGTCCACGTCCGAGGCATCCTGCTCGCGCCCGGTGCCGCTCTTCATCCGGATGAGGGCGTCGATCGACGCGACGGCGAAGGCCACGCCCGCCGCCGACATCTGGACCGCGGTCCGCGCCATCTCCTCGAACGGGATGGGCGAGGCGACGACGAGGTCCACCTCGCGCAGCGGCTCGTCGGGATCCGCGAACGTGACGGCCGAGAGGTTTCGGTCCGCGATCCAGCTGCGGACCGTGTCGGCGTCCGCGAGGTCGATTCGGCTGACGGGAAGTCGACAGCGCAGCCCGAGGCGCTCGAGCACCTCCGCCGCGCGGGCGAGCTCGCCACCCTCGAAGGCGACCGCCACGTCCACGTCCGCGGTGAAGCGCGGCACGCCGTGCAGGTTCACGGCGAGGCCGCCCACCACCACGAACGGCACGCCGGCCCGGCTCAGCGCCGCGAGGACGTCATGGTAGAAGAGCCCCGCCGCCATCCGTGCTGACGATAGCACCGCAGCCGCGGGCGTGCCCGCGCCGGCTCTCGCTCGGATGCCGAGCCGCGGCTGCGCCCCTCGCGCCGAGACCGCTGCCGGCCGACCCGCCCGGGGTCGGAAGGAGCGGACGCCGAGGCCGCGACGTCACCTCGGAAACGGGCTCCCCACGAGCGGCTTCACGTCCGCCTGCGGCACGTGGCAGGCGGTGCAGCTCCAGCGGGCGCCCACCACCCGGTCGCCGCGCTTCCCGGGGTCGTTCCTGAGGTCCACGTAGTGGCTCGCCGGGATGGGCGTCGGCTCGCCCTTCGCCTTCTCCTTCACGGCGTGGCAATCGACGCAGGCGTTCTGCTTCGGGGTGATGGGCAGGAAGTCCGCGATGCCGTGGGGGATGACCGGCGCGGCGCCGGGGTAGGCGCGGGGGCGCACGGGCCGCTCCCCGGGCGCGCTCTCGTTCTCCTTCACCGCGGGAGGAGGCGCGACCTCGGTGGGGCCGATCCTGGCGAGCCCGATCCTGGCCTCGGGGATGCGCCGCGAGGCGGCGGCCGTCCCCACGACGAGCGCCGCGACGAGCAGCACAGCGACCTTCATGGCGTCCTCCCGGCGAGCTTTCCGTCGGCCCGCGCGACCTTCACCGCGCACTTCTTGAAGTCCGTCTCCTTCGAGATGGGGCAGGTGGCGTCGAGCGTGACGCGGTTCACGAGCACCCCCTCGTCGAACCAGGGCAGGAACACGAGCCCGCGCGGCGGGCGGTTCCGCCCCTTCGTCTCCACCCGCGCGAGGACGTGGCCGCGCCGCGACTCGACGCGCGCGAGGTCGCCCCGCGCCAGGCCACGCGCCTCGGCGTCCCTGGGGTGCATCCAGAGCACGGCCTCGGGCACCGCGGCGTGGAGCTGCGGGACGCGGCGGGTCATGGTCCCGGAGTGCCAGTGCTCGAGCACGCGGCCGGTGGAGAGCCACAGGTCGTAGGTCTCGTCGGGGACCTCGGGCGGCGGCGCGTACGGGCGGAAGAAGATCTTGGCCTTGCCGTCGAGCGCCACCTTCTCGCCCTGCCCGGGGCCGGAGAGGTCGCCCTGCGGGAGCCTCTTCATGGCCTTGCCGTAGAAGTCGATGCCGCTCCCCTTCCGCGCGTACGGGTCGTGCTCCTCGTTGAAGCGCCAGCGCGTCTCCTTGCCGTCCACCACCGGCCAGCGGAGGCCGCGCACGTCGTCGCGCAGGTAGGCGTCGAAGGGCGCGAGGTCGTGGCCGTGGCCGCGCCCGAAGCGCGCGTACTCCTCGAAGAGCGCCTTCTCCGGGAACCAGGAGATCCGCGCCGCCTCGACCGTGCAGTTCGGAGCGCCCTTCGCCACGGGATCCGGCCAGGCGACCTTCCGCGCCTCCGGCGTCGCGAAGAGGACGTCGTGGAGCGTCTGGTGTGGGCGGTAGCCCATCTTCTGCGCCTCGGCGAGGACGCTCCCCAGCTTTTCCTTCTCGAAGCCGTCCGCCTCGAGGCCGGGCACCTTCTGCTCGCCCCACACCTCGCGCAGGGTGAAGCGCTTCGAGAATTCCATGATCATCCACAGGTCGCTCCGGGCCTGGCCGGGCGGCCTGATCTGCTGGCGCCAGAGCTGCGTGCGCCGCTCGGC